>CAMOZD010000063.1 GCA_946630645.1 uncultured Lachnospiraceae bacterium | reverse complement strand
TGCCTGTGTAGATCAGGCGCGTCTGCCTCACGGGGATTATCTTGCTGTGGAGGGAACCCCTTTCGATTTCAGGGATTTTCATTCCCTGGGCCAGAGGATTGACCAGGACCATATCCAGCTGAAAAATGCGGGAGGTTATGACCATCCTTATATGCTTTCATCCGGGGCAGATTTTAAGAGTGGGGTAAACCGGGCTGCTGCCCAGCTTTGGCATCCGGGAAGCGGCAGGCGGATCAGCTTTTTGACAGACTGTCCGGTGATTCAGCTATATACGGCTAATTTCCTGGCGGGAGGCCGGCCGGGGAAACATGGCAGGCCCTATGGAAACAGGGATGGAGTGGCTCTGGAATGCCAGTACCTGTCCAACTCGATCCAGATTGAGAAAAATTCTCCCATGATTCTCAAAGCAGGAGAGAAAAGAAGTGTCAGGACAGACTGGATTTTTGATATCCGGTAAATAATATGACTAAGTACATACAGCATATGGATTTTAAAATAGCCACCTGTAAAAAACTATTTACAGGTGGTTTCTTTCTATGTTGATTGACAAATGTAAAAAACAAACTAAGTAGGTATAATATTATCAAAAAGTAACTCTTTGGTTTTGATTGTGTAAAGAAGTTCGTTCCTTTTTCCATGACTTTTTTTATTTACACAAAATATTTTATACTACCTTGGTTTTCCTTAAAATCATGATATAATATTAAAAATATATAACTATTTATATATTATTAATAATACTTCCAAAGGGATTGCGGTTTGATACCGGAAAAGACCTGAGGAAGCATTACTGCCTGTGTTTTCAGCGGGATTATATTTGGTGGATTGGTTCGGGAATAATAACTGCAAGAGGGATACGATATGAATAGGGAGACTGCGTTAAGATACTTGTTCGATATTTATTATCGTCATGCTAAAGAGATTAAGTATGTCTGCGACAAGCTGTGTGTAACTGGAGAAAATGGGGTCCTGATCAGATTATCTATCAATGGAGGACAGATGTCTTCGGGAGAACTGGCTGATTCGATGGATCTGACATCGGGCAGGATTGCCAATATTTTGAAAAGCCTGGAGAAAAAAGACCTGATTTTCAGGGAGAAAGCGTCCGGTGACAAGAGATATGTCATAGCCGGGCTGACTGATAAGGGCAGGGATAAGATCCGTAAGATTGACGAGGAAAACAAAGAACTGGTTATGTCCTTCATTGACGAAGTGGATTTGGATGACATGTGGAAGTCCTTGGAATTTTTAGAGGATACCATCTGCAAGCTGGAAGAGAAACATGCCCACATGGATTCCTGTGCAGATGCCGGTATGGAATAATTATAGAATGATGATTCATGGTATAAAAAGAATCAGAGAGTAAAAAACAGCAGCGGCCTTCGGGCTGCTGCTGTTATGATTTCAGATGGAACTGTCAGATGGAACTATAATGACAGCCGGCTTAAATCGCCGTATCCTGGGCTGCCATATTCTTGATGGACCGGAAAGCCATTATATCAAGAATGATGACATAGACAAAGAAGACCAGAATCAGAATGTCATAGCCTGTGGAGAGGCAGAAGTCATAGAGACCGTGGAGCAGGACCGGTGTAAGGATAGACAGGCGGAGGTGCCTGCTCTTGTTGGCCTCGTCTCCCATCTGCTCATAGCGCTTGGCAAGCCCGTAATGGTAGCCCATGTATATGCCGAAGATACAGTGGCCGGGGATGGAGAGAGCAGCCCGCATCAGGGCTGTGCTTACACCGCTTTCCAAAACATAGAAAATATTTTCCAGGGCCGCGAAGCCTAAGGATGAGCTGACGGCATAGATTACACCGTCAAAGGTGTAGTCGAAGGCCGGATTATTCCAGGTCAGCTTCTTGAGGACAAGCCTTTTGAGAAGCTCTTCGGTACCGGCAACGATGATAAAATTCTCGATGGCGATATAGAGTATGGATGAAGGATTAAGTATGGAACCCAGGACCGTGTCTGAGAGAAATACTTCAATGATCATGGCAGGGAAAACCATGATGGCGCCAAAGATAAAAAGACGGACCAGCAGGCCGGTCGGTTCCTTCTCAACCTTGTCAAGGTCGTAAATCTTTTTCAGCAGGAAAATGGGTGGCAGTACAGCGATTAAAATCAAAAAAGTCATAGGATGTCCTTTCTTTATCATAGTGCAATAATGAAAAAATTCTTCTCTTGGTTACCAGGATGTCTTTCAGTGTTAATGACTTTCCCACAGATGCAGAAATATGTTACAATAACTACACCAAACCAACTTGTGGGCAGGCGGTCCTGAGGGTTCGTTTACAGGTCCTGCCTGTAAAAAATCCCTGCCTATATGATATCATTGTAAGAAATACTTGGCAAATAGATGTTAAGGTGAATTTTCCAGCGGATGGCCACCGGCGGTAAAACAGCGGCTGGGCTGACTGCCCGTAAGACTTATTATTATAGAGAGATCGGAGGTAAGTATGGCAAAAAGGGCATTAATCGCGATGAGTGGAGGGGTCGACTCCTCTGTGGCCGCCTATCTGATGAAGGAGGCAGGCTATGACTGTATCGGTGTGACCATGAAGCTTTATGATAATGAGGATGTGGGATTCTGCCGGGACAAGACCTGCTGTTCTTTAGATGATATTGAGGATGCAAGGAGTGTGGCTTTCAAGCTGGGCATTCCCTACTATGTCTTTAATTTTAAAGAGGATTTTCAGGATAAGGTGATCCAGCCATTTATTGACAGCTATCTGCGAGGGGCCACACCAAATCCCTGTATTGAATGCAACCGCCATCTGAAGTTTGAACAGCTCTACCGGAGGGCGAAGATTTTAAATTGTGATGTGATTGTCACCGGTCACTATGCCCGTGTCATGGAGAAGAATGGGAGATATGAGCTCCACAAGGGTCTGGATTCCAGAAAGGACCAGAGTTATGTCCTCTATTCCCTGACCCAGGACCAGCTGGCCCATACCTGCTTTCCCCTGGGTTTTTACCGCAAGGACCAGATCAGAGCCATAGCGGAGGACCAGGGATTCTTTAATGCGGCCAAGCATGAAAGCCAGGACATCTGCTTTATACCTGATGGGGATTATAAAAGTTTTATTGAAAAGACCAGGGGCTGTCAGGCGGGGCCCGGTGATTTTGTGGACCGGCAGGGCCGGCAGGTTGGCAGGCACAAGGGCTATTATGGCTATACCATCGGCCAGAGGAGGGGTCTTGGCATCTCGGCTGCCAGCCCCTATTATGTGACAGATATCATTCCCGCTGAGAACAAGGTGGTCCTGGGAAGCAATGAGGATCTTTTCTGCCGGGACCTGCTGGCAGAGGACTTCAACTGGATCATGGAGCCGGTGGAAGGTGAAACCGTTAAGGGGAGGATCCGTTACCACCAGGAAGAGAAGGAGGCAGTGTACCGGCTGCAGGAAGATGGCCGGGTAATGGTTCACTTCAGAGAGGCCCAGAGGGCTATCACACCGGGTCAGGCAGTGGTTTTATACCAGGGTGATTCGGTGGTGGGTGGAGGCAGGATCGTGACGGCTGTCCGCCCTGATTAGAGTTTGTTTTGTTACCAGTAAAGGTGCTGAGTCTTATTTGTAATAATAGTGGTTCAGTGTTACAATAATAGGAATGGATATTTAAATAGATGCGGTCTCTGGCAGACCTGCCGGGGATGCCGCAATGATGATATGTTTTCGGAGGTGGGGTCTATATGGAAGACATGATTAATGCATTGCTCGATGTGGTGAGGGCTCAGCACACAGCAGCTGAGGGGACTGATACAGCGCCCTTTGATATGGATGATATCGTTGATATGGCCTTAAATATCCTGGGCAGACCTGACGAGGAAGAAGAGCGCAGGGAAGTGGTGGGCAATATTGAAGATATGGTCCGGACTCTGGCCCCGGATATTTTCCCACCCAAGACTTTTGAGCAGCTTGATGATCAGGAGAAGATCCAGTCCGCAGCCAGCATGATTGAGCAGAGCCTCAGAAATGGTGCGGTGGGAAGGGCAGGCAAGGTGTCCATCCCCCGGGGAACAGATATCAAGGCCGGACTGGCTGATGACAGGAGTCAGGAATCCTCGCCCTATCTGGATGCGAACCAGGTGGCAGCCTACATGCATGATGAAGAGGCGGATAGCCAGGAGGAGGATTTTGATCCTCATCAGACAGCGGATCTCAATGACCTGATCTACAATAATTTCATGCAGATGATGGGCATGAAAGAGCCGCAGGTGGAATATCCCTTTGACCGGTCCCAGGTGCGGTACGGCAGAGAGAAAACCATGACGGAGATGCTGGCTGAGGAAGAGGAGGCCAGGGAGAGGGCGGACAGAGAGGAGAAAGAGACCAGACGGAAGCTGTCAGCCTGGGAGCTGGCCCAGAACGCTGTAGACCAGGATGAGGCGGCCCATCAAAAGGAAGAATATATTCCCAAGCCCATGGAGATGCCCTCCACCAAATCTGCTTCCCAGATGGCTGCGGAAGCAATCGCCCGGTCCAGAGAGGAAGATAATATGAAGACAGAGGTTGAGAGAAGAGCGGAGCAGATGATGGAGGAGGCCCGGAAGAGGGGCATGGATCCCATGGCTTTTGCTCTCCATCAGCAGGAGATTCTCCGCTACATGGAAAAAAACAGTGATGAACTGGTTTCTTTTGAGGATTTCGAGGATCTCTCTCCGGAAGAGAAATATGAGATTGAACAAAGAATGGAAGAGGAGAAACGCAGGGAGGCAGAAGAAGCCATGGCCCGGGACCGGGAGGCAGCTGTAGATTCAGCCGGCCCAGAGACCGGATCAGACCAGAATGTTTCCCCGGCTCCTTCCCCGTCAGCCCAGGCTCAGGAATCCAGGTCTGCCGGGGAGCCTGCTCCCGATGCCCAGGAGACACCGGCCCTGACAGAAGAAATGTTGATTGCCTTAAGCCAGGAGGTTCTCCGGGAGAATGCGGATATGATCCTGGCAGACAATGCCGATGAAGATATGGAAAGCTTGAACCAGGTGCTTCTGGAAAATATACGAAAGATGATGGCGGGGAGCGGTGTTCCTGTCAGTCAGGATTCTGTGGAGGAATTGCTGGACCAGGTGGATAAAAGATATAGCGAGGCAACGGCTGCCCCGACAGCCATGGAAAGTCCCGCAGAGAAAGGGGACAGGGGTCCTGTTAAGGGAGAACCGGCTGCCGCCGGTCCCGTAGAATCTGCTTCTACAGGGAGCGATTCTAATCTACAGGCGGCAATGGCTTCTGCCCTGAATCCGGCAGGGCCGTCTACCGGTCAGGTGACAACAGGTGTCGGTGGCGGTGGCCAGGGTCCGGCCCAGACCGGCCGGGACGGAGGACCCATGTCAGCCGCAGACCTGGCCAAGGCTGCCCAGAGGGCGGCGGGAATCAAACAGCCGGAAGACCCTGTGGTCACTAAGTCTGCGGCAGAGATTGCCAGGGAAGCCCAGGAACGCAGCAGGCAGGAGCAGGCTGCAGCCCAGACAGAGGAGGCAGAAGCCGGAGAGGCTTCCGCCGGACTTGCAGATATGGATGCCCTGACCTCAGAACTGGCCAGGGCCATGGAGGAGATGGGCGGTGAGATCAATGAGGAACAGGCCATAGCCCTCCTTAAACAGAGACTGGAAGCCATGGACATGGATGAAGATTCCCTGAATCTGTCGGAAGATGATCTGGATATGCCTGATATGGAGATTTCTGAAGTTGGCAGAGCAAACCGGACCAGGCCAGAGGCAGGTGGAAAAGCTGCTGAAGAGAAGACCCAGGACAGGGAGTCAGCTCCGGACCGGTCTGAAGGAGAAAAACCAGGAGACCAGGCGCCAGTCCGGGAAGCAGGTTCTCCTGCAGATAAAACGGGCAAGGGCCTGAATCTGGAAGTGGAAGAGGATGATCTTGACCTGGCAGACCTGGATGAGGATGATCTGTTCTCAGAAATGGATGACATGGTAGAAGATAAGCATGAGCCTAAGAGAGAGGCTGACAGGAGTCCTTTCGGAGAGGCTGAGTCTAAAAAAGAGGCTGACAGGAGTCCTTCCGGAGAGGCTGAGTCTAAAAAAGAGACTGACAGGAATTCTTCCGGAGAGGCTGAATCTGAGGAAGATCAGACCGGAAACCAGGATCAGACTGCTGCCGGGGAAGAGCATACCGGGGATACTCCGGCTGAAGATGCAGGACCTGTCCAGGCGGCTTCTGAAGTTGCTGTCAGTGAGGAAAGCCTTGCTGAAAGCGGTCCGGAGGAAGAGGAGTCCGGCGGAGCCGGAACTGAGTCGACAGACCAGTCCATACCTGTTTCAGAGGAGGCTGAGGCTTCCGGCCAGGACGGTGATAGTACCAAGGACAGCCAAGAGAAAGAAGTTTTAAGCTGGGGCACAGAGGACCAGGAAGAGTTCGGTGACAGTGACCGCTTTGTCCTGGGAGAGCATACCCAGGCTGAGATTGATGAAGCTATAGAGAACCTGGATACCCTGGGACTGGAAGGCGAGGTCTATGAGCGGGCTAAACGTCTGCTGCTCGTGGAGATGGCGGGCTCGGAGGAAGCCCTGGACCTGTGGCTCAAGGAACAGGAAGAGGCTAAGGCAGAGCCGGCTCCCAGGCTTGAGGATGACCAGATTGATGATTTCGAGGACCTGGATGAGGCCCAGCTGGAAGAAGAACTGAAAGAAGCCCTGGACGATGATTTCGGGGAAACCATAGAGGAAGCCGGTGAAGCCGGCCAGGAGGAGTCAGCACCCGGAGGAGTTTCAGATGCTGTATCTGAAGCTAATCTGGATGGGGAAGAGACAGAGGATTCTGGTCAGGAAAAGGATCCGGCAGTGGAAGCTGTAGGCATAGACGAGGTTATTGTGGAAGACGATGAGACCCTGACAGCTGGCAGCCAGGAGGAGGCCGGCCAGGAGGAGCGTCCGCAGGAGACAGACCGGCAGCAGGCAGGCTCAACTGCCCCGGGCTCCAGAAGCCGCGGCAGAAAAGACCGGCACGTTGTCCGTAAGAGAGACCGTAAGACTTCGGTAAAGACCGGCCAGGGAAACCAGGAAGAAGACCGGACCGGTAAGGAGCAGACAGGAACTCCGGATTCCAAAGAATACCA
>CAMOZD010000062.1 GCA_946630645.1 uncultured Lachnospiraceae bacterium | reverse complement strand
CTAAAAAAGGGCTGCCGAACCAGCTGACGGGACCAATGGTCTCCCTCATCTCTGCTTCGGCAGCCCCTGCCTCTTCCTGTCTGATCCGGTCCGGCTGACACGCTCGTCTTCTACTCTACAGACAGCAGATAATAGTAGATGGGCTGGCCGCCATAGTTGACCTCAACCTCACAGTCCTTGAACCGGGTCCCTATTCTTTCAGCAACTGCCTGGGCCTGGTCCTCGCTCACATCAAGGCCATAGTAGACAGTGATCAATTCAGACTCATCATCTGCCATGGACTTAACAAGCTGGTATACCGTGTCATCAAGTTCCGTGCCGACCGCGGCAATTCCCTTGTCACTGATTCCCATATAATCTCCGCTGTGGATCTCTTTTCCGTCGATCACAGTATCCCTGACCGCATAGGTAACCTCACCGCTCTTGATAAATTCAAAGCTCTCCTCCATACTGGAAAGGTTCTCCTCCAGGCCTGCCTCGGGCATAAAGCCTACCAAGGCAGCGATACCCTGGGGTATGGTCTTTGTGGGAATCACGTGAACCTCTTTATCGTCAGTCAGATCTCTGGCCTGCTCTGCGGCCAGGATAATATTCTTATTGTTGGGGAAGACGAAAACATGTCTGGCATGAACCTGGTCAATCACATTAAGGATGTCCTCTGTGCTGGGGTTCATGGTCTGCCCGCCTTCGATAATACCGTCCACACCAAGGCTGGTGAAGATCTCAGAGAAACCTTCTCCAACGGAGACAGCCACAAAGCCAAATTCCTTGTCAACCACAGGCTCCCTGACCCCGTCAGCCTCGGACTGGAGTCTCCTGGCTTCCTCAGCCGCCGCCTCCTCGGCCCTCTGCTCCTTGGCCTTTCTGACCGCATCCTTGATCAGCTTCTCATTGTGCTCAATGCGCATGTTATCCACCTTCATATTAGAAAGGGCACCGTAGGTCAGTCCCTTCTCAAAGGCCTGGCCCGGATGGTTGGTATGCACATGAATCTTACAGATCTCCTCATCGGCGACACATACGAGGGAGTCACCGATAGACAGGAGATACTTTTTAATATCGTCTTCTTCTTCCTCTGTCATAGGCTTCTCAAGCATGATGATAAACTCGGTACAGTAACCATACTTGATATCTGCGGTTGAGATATTCTCAGGCTTGACTTCCACAGAAGCAGCCGGCCCCCCATGGACGGAATCGGGAAGCTCAAAGTCTGTCACCTTGCCGGTGAGGGCGTCAAGACATCCCTGAAGGACCTCCATGAGACCCTGGCCGCCGGAATCCACGACGCCGGCCTCCTTGAGTACCGGCAGAAGGTCAGGTGTCTTCTGCAGAACTTCATAACCGTGACTTACCACGGCCTCAAGATAGGGAACCAGCTCCATATCCTCGTCGGCCATCAGCTCTTCTGCCTTCTCGGCCATGCCCTTGGCCACGGTGAGGATGGTACCCTCCTTGGGCTTCATAACAGCCTTGTAGGCAGTCTCAACAGCCTTGCCAAAGCCTGTGGCGATCTCGGCCTTTCCCAGGGTCTCAGCCTTGGAAACAGACTTGGTGAAGCCCCGGAAAAGCTGGGACAGGATAACACCTGAGTTACCCCGGGCACCCCGCAGGGATCCATTCCTGATGGCCTTGCAGAGAATCTTGATATCAGGATCTTCTATGGCGGAAACATCCCTGGCTGCCGCTGATATGGTCATGGACATATTACTTCCCGTATCCCCGTCAGGAACCGGAAACACATTCAGCTCATTGATGTATTCTTTCTGAGAATTGATGCGGGCCGCACCCCCCAGAAACATCTTCTGAAAGGTTTTTGCATCGATCGATTGTATACTCACAATTTCTCCTCCTTCATTCTTGGCACTCTGAATCACTGTCCGGGACCCGGTCAGTCTACAATCCGCACACCTTCTACATAAATATTAATGTGCTCTACTTCCATATCAGTGAGAGACTCCACTTTATACTTCACATTCTCAATCAGATTCTCCGTCACTGTGGCTATGGATACGCCGTAAGCAACTATGATATGAAAGTCAATACTGATCTTATTATCACTCAGCCTGACTGTTACACCCTTGGTGATATTATCTCTCTTCAGAAGGCGGACCAGCCCGTCTTTCACATTCACCGAAGCCATACCTACGATGCCGAAACACTCAACCGCGTTCATGCCGGCATACTTTGCGATAACTTCCTCATCGATTATGATCTGGCCATACTCCGTCTGCACTTTTCCTTTCATATATTAATTCCTCCATGTATATATACATATTACTGATGACTTCTGTAATCTTCTTGTCACTCTTTGTAGTATACCTTGTTTTCCGGGAAAATGGAATGACTAAAAAGAGAAATAAAAAGAGGGAATCACCGATTCCCTCCTAAAATGCATCCTGAAAATTATGCACGCTCAACTTTTCCAGATCTCAAACAAGAAGTACAAACATACATTCTCTTGGAAGCTCCGTTCACTTTCACTCTTACAGACTTAATGTTGGATTTCCACATCTTGTTTGATCTTCTATGTGAATGACTCACTTTGATTCCGAAATGAGCACCTTTGTCACAAATAGCGCATCTAGCCATGATAGCACCTCCTCGCGAATATACTTAAGTCTGAAAGACTTACAACGGTTCTATACTATCAGAAAGAAAACGAAAAAGCAAGGAAAAGTTTAAATTTCTTTCCGAAGCCCGATCAGTACTTACAGCTGCTCCTCAAAATCCTCCACATCCGCTTTGACAGCTATATCCACTGCCTCCACCACTTCCGGATCCTTCTGGCCCCGGTCCTTTATAAAGGAAGATACCCGGTTTACCACATCAGGCACCAGGTCAACAGCCTTGGTGATCATATCCTGGTCCCGGACATTGACAAGTCTGGTGGTTCCATCTTTGATCAGCAGAACCGCACTGGGGGAGATCTTCCCGTTCATTCCCCCGGCCGCACCGGTCTTCTTATCCTTGTTGGACGACCCGGCACCCATACCGAAAGACACGTCAACCAGGGGCACGATGGTCGTATCTCCTATAATCTGGGGTTCGCCGACTACTGTTCTGGTGGACACTACCTTCTCCATGCCCTCAAATAAAGTTTTCACTGTACTTTCGAAATTCTGTCTGTCCATTTTTACCCTCCTCTTGTGGTGGATTTATTCCTGGGCCTTTGCCTTCCGGTCCTGGCCGGACGGCTGCCGCGGTTTTTTTCTAAGCTTCAAAACATAACATATAGCAAAGCGGACTTCCTTTTTCAAAAGAAGCCAGATCAGGATCCAAAGCAGATAACCCAGCCGGATCCTGCCCTCTCCTTCCAGGTCTCCTGTCAGGATCTTCCGGGTGAAATCCGGGGTCAGGTCCAGGCTGCCGGCATAGAAAGGATAGAGCATGGCCGTATAGCTGGTCACTGTGCCGGTAGTGTAGGGATCCTCGAAACCATAGCAGCCCTGGCCCTTTATGGACCGTGGCCTCACATGGTTAAGCAGCTTGTAAAGAGTTGCCTGTATAATAGGTAAATACACATCCAGGGGAAATGTATTAAGAAGCTCTTCCCCAAACTTCAGTTTGTCATCCAGGAATTCTTTTTTCTCCTGCAGCTTGTCCAGGATGGCGTCAAGCTTAGTGGAAATCTTATCTATGATATCCTGGTCAGGGGCCTGGTCTTCCCCGGAAATGCTCTCCCCGGCGGGGGCCTCCTGGTCACCGGAACTATCTTCCCCTGCCGATGCCTCCTGGTCACCGGAACTATCCTCCTCCGCGGAAGGCTGGTCCTGGCTGGAAGCCTGGGGGCCGGAATCATCTTCTTTCCGGTCTTCCGTCTGGTCTGCCTGGTCACCGCTCACGGCGGCTGTCTGGTCTGCCTGATTCTGGCTGTCTTCGGCCACCTGGTCAGGGGCCTGGCTTTGTTCCGGACCGGTCCCGGGACCGGTCTGGTCTGCCGGCGGACCGCCATCATGGTCTGGACTTTGGTCAGAATCCTTCTCTTCCTCTAAAAAGTCATCGGGAAAATCCAGGTCTTCCTGGTCCTCTGCCCTTTCCTGGTCTCCCCCGCTGTCCAAAAGCTTTTTCCAGGCCACCCACAGACCGTAGGTCAGCCCCTCCGGACCGTAAGCACCCTGAAAGCAGACCAGGGACATAAGCCAGCTGACCTCCGCCCGGGCCCGGGGAAGTCCCTCTTCTTTTTTCTCCCCCGAAAAACGGTAGCGGACCGGAACCAGCAGTACAATGAGCAGGATCAGGATCAGCAGCAGGAGTAAAAAGAGAAGCAGACCACCTATAATTTTTAATATCAGCAATAGAATATGCATGATGGTAATCTCCTGTCATCAAGGATAAACAGATCTGTAAGCCCCTGTGCAGGGGCGGAAAGTCTCTTATCTCAGGGAAAAATAATTCCACAGGTCCCTGCCGGTCAGGCAGGTTCCTTCCCGGTCCCCAAACCTCAGAACCGCCTGGGCCTCCTCAAACAGTGAGACAACCTGCTTGCAGGCCTCCGGCCAGGATCCGGCCAAAGCCAGGACCCTCCGGTCGGGAGTCCAGTAGTAGCGGTTTTTCAGTTCGTAATTGGACAGGATGAAAAGCAGGTTCCTTCCTTTACTGCCCGTTGTCACCGCATACCAGAGACCGTGACTGTCCACCTTATCCTCCCGGATCATCCTGGTCAGGTCTCCGGCTCTATTCTCTATGGAAGCACTTATCATCATCTGGTCTGATAGAATCATGATTTCTTCCTCCCGGCTTTCCAGGCAGGACCGGCCTGCTTGAAAAAGCCTTATTTCACATGAGTGTGGGTGAAAAGATGTTCATTACAGTACTCATAGTCACCGTTACACTTGGAACAATAACGAAACTCAAGGGACGGGTCATCCAGCTCCGTCCGCCCACAGACGGCACAGCGGTGCCGGTAGGGCCCGGACCCGGCGGCAGCCGCCTCCCTGGCCGCCTTCTTAAACTTGGACCTCCTCTTGATCTGCTGGGGCGAGATCTTCTTGTAATTCCTGGAGGACAGGTAAAAAAGAAGGAAGTTAAGCAGGCTGACGATAATGGAAATCCTGGCTCCCAGACCTCCCACGATAAACTCGTAGATCAGCAGACCCAGGTCGATGAAGGCCAGCCATTTCACTTTGACAGGAATGATGGCATAAAGGTATACCCGCATTTCCGGGAAAATGGCCGCATAAGCCAGGAAAATAGACAGGTTCAGGTAGTAGGTATCTGTGAAGATCATCTGGGAAGGCATGATAAAATAAACGATAAAGGAAGCAAGTATGGTTCCCAGAATACCAACCAGTACATACATATTAAAGCGGAAGGCCCCCCAGACATGAACCAGGGACTCTCCCAGACTGTAGCAAAACAGCATCATAAAAACAAGGAAAATAATGTTCCTCTCACTGGTGGCCATGAGGATGGTAAAGAACCTCCAGACCTCCCCGTGGAGAACCATATAGGGGTTAAAGCTCAGGTACTGATAATAAAATACCCCGTCGGACATAATATTAAGGACTGCCCCGATCCCGTACAAAATGACAATATATAATGGCAGATTACGAATCGCGTATCTGCCAAATTTCTGTTCCAGTTTATTCAGCCAGTTCATAGTCTCTCCTTCGTTTAAAAGAATATTTATTATTATATAAAATGCCTGTGGTCTTTGTCAAATGTCTGGGCCCCTTTTTAGCTGTGCTCAGCCATTCTTTTTATGTTTCCTGTTGTTTTTTTTCTATGACTCGTTTATAATAGTTTGGATTCGAACTATTTACAATAGGAAATTATACATCAGATAATGAAGGAGATGTGTACAAACTATGCATTCACTGGGAATTGATATTGGTTCCACCACTGTGAAGGTAGCCTTCATAGACCAGGACCATCATATCTTATTTTCCGACTACAAAAGGCATTTTGCCAACATCAAAGAAACTCTGCGGGGACTTCTGGCCGGAGCCAGAAAGAAGCTGGGCAACATTTCCGTATGTCCAACCGTGACAGGATCCGGCGGCATGGCCATCTCAGAGTATCTTCACATTCCATTCTGCCAGGAGGTTGTCTGCGTGGCAGACGCCCTGCAGGACTATGATGCCCGCACCGATGTAGCCATCGAGCTGGGCGGCGAGGACGCCAAGATTATCTATTTCAACAACGGCATCGAACAGCGGATGAACGGCGTGTGTGCCGGCGGTACCGGGTCCTTTATCGACCAGATGGCCAGCCTGCTGCAGACTGACGCTTCCGGCCTCAACGAGTATGCCCGGGGCTACGACACCATCTATCCTATCGCTGCCCGCTGTGGTGTTTTTGCCAAATCTGACATCCAGCCCCTCATCAATGAGGGTGCCACCAAGGAGAATCTGGCCGCTTCCATTTTCCAGGCGGTGGTCAACCAGACCATCAGCGGTCTGGCCTGCGGCAAACCGATCCGGGGCCATGTGGCCTTTCTGGGAGGCCCTCTCCATTTCCTTCCGGAACTGAAGCAGGCCTTCATAAGGACTCTGAACCTGGATGAGGACCACATTATAGACCCCTCCTACTCCCACCTGTTCGCCGCCAAGGGCGCTGCCCTCAATGCCAGTGACCAGTGTGTCATGACCATCGACGACCTGCTGCATGCTTTTGAGTCGGACATGAAGCTGCAGATCGAAGTGGAAAGACTGGAGCCCCTCTTTAATAATGAAGAGGAGTATGAAGCATTTTCCAGGGATCACAACCAGTTCACTGTAAAGAAGGGAGACCTGGCCACCTACTCGGGAAAATGTTTCCTGGGTATCGACGCCGGCTCCACCACTACCAAGCTGGCCCTGGTGGGCGAGGACGGCCAGCTGCTTTACAATTTTTATGACAATAACAACGGCAGTCCCTTAAAGACCAGCATCCGGGCCATCAGGGAGATCCGTGATCTCCTGCCTGCCACGGCGCAGATCGCCGGCTCCTGCTCCACCGGCTACGGTGAAGCCCTGATCAAGGCAGCCTTCAACCTGGACCACGGTGAGGTGGAAACCATGGCCCACTACTATGCCGCCGCCTTCTTTGAGCCTGACGTGGACTGTATTTTAGACATCGGCGGCCAGGACATGAAGTGTATCAAGATCCGCA
>CAMOZD010000061.1 GCA_946630645.1 uncultured Lachnospiraceae bacterium | reverse complement strand
CCTGGAGGTCTATGGATATAATCCCAATCTGGCCGTCGGTGTCTGTATCGGGGATGAGAAATCCGTGGTTTCCACGATTCTTGAGAATCTGATGATAAAAATGACAGGGGTCTACGAGATGAAGCCTTGGAATGACGCCCTTAAAGAGTTTGTAGATAGAGAGAAAGGAGGGGGAAATTGATGGGTAACAGTAATATGGATCCCATGGATACCGGCGTTAAAAAGAAAAAAAAGATGGGCCTGACCACCAAAATATTCATCGGCCTGATTGGCGGTCTGATTCTTGGTGTGGTCTTTAATCTCTTTATTCCTCATGGTTATGTGCGTGACACGATTTTTGTGGAAGGTATTTTCTATGTTGTCGGTAATGGCTTTATCCGGCTGATGAAGATGCTGGTTGTTCCCCTGGTATTCTGCTCCCTGGTCTGTGGTGCCGCCTCTATCGGTGATACCAAGGCTCTGGGTAAGGTGGGTGGAAAAACAATTATGTTCTACCTCTTCACTACAGCAGTAGCTGTAACCATCGCCATTTGTGTGGCGACCCTGATCCGGCCTGGTATAGGACTGGATATGTCCTCTATTCAGACCCAGGAGGTTATGACGGCAGAAAGCACCTCCGTAGTGGATACCATCCTGGATATTATCCCTGAGAACCCTATCCATTCCCTGGCAGAAGGCACCATGCTGCAGATTATTCTTTTTGCTCTGGTTGTGGGTGTTCTCCTGGCCAAGATGGGAGAGCGGGCTGAGCTGATCAACAACCTTTTCCAGCAGCTCAATGAGCTGATGATGGAGATGACCAACCTGATCATGAACCTGGCTCCGATCGGTGTGTTCTGCATGATTGCCAGAACCTTTGCCAACCTGGGCTTTGACGCCTTTGTGCCTCTGCTCAAATACATGTTCAGCGTTGTGCTGGGTCTTGCCATCCAGTGCTTCATCATCTACATGATTCTGCTCTTTGTATTTACCAGGCTCAACCCGGTCAAGTTCCTTAAGAAGTTCTTCCCGGTTATGGCCTTTGCCTTTTCCACATCGACATCCAATGCGACCATTCCGCTGAATATCGAGACTCTGGAAGAGAAGATTGGTGTATCCAGAAAGATCGCATCCTTTACCATTCCTTTAGGAGCTACCATCAACATGGATGGTACCTCTATCATGCAGGGTGTTGCCGTTGTATTCGCGGCCCAGGCCTATGGCATGAATCTGGGACTGCAGGGATATCTTACTGTAATCGCTACAGCAACCCTGGCTTCCATTGGTACGGCTGGTATTCCTTCGGTTGGCCTGGTAACCTTGTCCATGGTATTTACGGCAGTAGGTCTTCCTGTGGAAGGTATCATGCTCATTATGGGTATCGACCGTATCCTTGATATGTTAAGAACAGCGGTCAATATTACCGGTGATGCCGTATGTACCACCATCGTTGCTTATCAGAACAAGGATCTGGATATTGAGACATTTAACAAAATGGACTAGTGTGGATGCCAATGTCAGAGCATCCAGTGGGAGGTGTTTATGAAAAGAAAGAGATATGGCGGATTTGCAGCCATCCTTCTGGCCCTTCTTACGGTGCTTATGCTGGCCGGCTGCAGTAAAAATAAAACAGAGCCTGCGGCAGAAGGGACATCCGGGGCCACAGAGCAGGAAGTCACTCTCAATGAAAATATCCTCCAGGAGATCCGTGACCGGGGATATCTGATCGCCGGCTGTAAGGCAGATACGCCCAGAATGGGTTTCTATGATGAAGAGACAGACAGCTGGACCGGCCTGGAAGTTGAGCTGGCATGGAAGACAGCGGCAGCCCTCTTCGATGTGACTGAGGAGGAGGCCCGGGAAAAGCAGCTGCTTCAAATTGTTCCGGTGACGGTAGCCGACCGTGAGGAAAAGCTGGAAGCAGGAGAGGTGGATTGCCTGTTCTCGACCTATACGATTACTGCTGAGAGAGCAAAACGTTTTGACCTGTCCGACAGTTATTACACAGATTATATCAGCTTTCTGGTACGATATACAAAAGAGGATGCCGATACCATGGGCGGCGGTAATATCAATTCTATTGCGGACCTGAACGGTAAAAACATTGGTATTGCCTCTAAGTCTACTACCAGGGAAGCCATCTTACGGTTTTTCAGCACCATGAACGACCATACGATCAACTGTAAGTTTTTTGAGTATCCTTCCTATGACAGCCTCTACAAGGCTTTGAAATCAGGAGCAATCGATGCGGTGGCAGTTGACGTGACCATTCTAGAGGGTTATGTGGATTCCACGACGAAGATTCTTGGCGACCGTTTTGGTGCCCAGAGATATGGCGCCGCTGTTAAAAAGGAGAACCATGCACTGGTCGAGCTGATTAATCAGACACTGGAAAAAGAATAATTCCGGGTGAGGGTGAAATAAGAGTAAAAAACAATTCGGAGGTGAGCTGGCTTATGAGCACAGTCAAGGATAAAATGAAACTGGTCAAAGGGGATATCACCCAGAGCGACTGCCAATGCATCGTAAATGCTGCCAACAAGTCCCTGCTTGGCGGCGGAGGCGTGGACGGTGCCATTCACAGGGCAGCCGGGCCTCAGCTGCTGGAGGAATGCAAGACCCTCAATGGCTGCAGGACCGGTGAGGCAAAGATTACCAAAGGCTATGACCTGAAGGCCGAGTATGTGATCCATACGGTCGGTCCGGTTTTCAGTGGTAAGGGTCAGGACAGGGTAGACCTGGCCAACTGTTACTGGAACAGTCTGGAACTGGCGAAAGAACATGAGATTCACAGTATTGCCTTCCCATGCATTTCCACAGGAGTTTATCGTTTCCCACCGAGACCGGCATCTCTCATTGCAGTGACCACGGTGAAAAAGTGGCTGGAGGAAAATGAGGACTACGACATGGAAGTCGTATTCTATTGTTTTGATAACAGAAACATGCGCTGCTACAAGATGGAGATGGAGAATCTTTAGGAAAGACAGGGTAAAAATCCGGATTTGCAGAAAAAATCTGTAGAAAAATCTGCGGAAATTAATTAAGTCTGAAGGAAGTAAGAGCCTGAAAAGATTAAGAATCTGAAAAAAATATATATAATTAAAAGTGACGGGACTCCATGATAAGGAATTCCCGTCGCTTTTTTATCTCATTTATAATATCTCATTTAAAATATCCAAAAATGCTGCTCTATTATCTGGTCCGGAGAAAAACCGGTTTCATTGATCTTCAGTTCTGGCAGCTGTTGATCTACCGTGTCCTGGTCTGGCTAATCAAGTTTGTAGGGGTCGCTGCACAGCTCCGGGTCATAGTAGATCTGGTCTTCAACCAGGAAGCTGGCCTTGCCGTCCCGGATGTCCAGGACATTTATGGCACAGTTGGGCGGTACCTTGCCGTGCCAGAAATCAACCTTGTCAGAATTATCCCTGTAGGCTGTCTGCAGGAAGGCCCGCAGGGCACAGCCGTGGGTGGAAATCAGAATGGTCTTATCCTGGTAATCGGGATTGGAGATCAGCTCCTTATAAAAATCCCCGGTTCTCAGGCAGACATCATCGATGGATTCGCCGTTCTCCCCTCCCTGGAAGTTAAAAGGGTCAGTGAAAAAGAGCTTGTAGGATTCATCAGGAATCTCATAGTTGGCCGGCGTACAGCCCAGACAATCCCAGAGTCCCCAGGATATTTCCATAAGTCTGGGTTCAAAAATCATGGGCGTGTCCTGGTTGCCGCTGGTCTTGAGAAAGAGGTCGGCTGTCTCCCTGGCCCGGCTTAAGGGGCTGGAGATGGCCAGGTCAAAGTGTACCTGGGAAAAGGCTTCCCCGGTAATCTCCGCCAGCTGGCGGCCCTTTTCATTAAGAGGCATGTCCACGTGACCCTGAAGCCGCCCCTCTTCATTTAAACGGGTTTCTCCGTGACGGATAATGTATAGCAGCATTGAATCATTTCCTTTCCTCCCGGATCTTGTTGAGCCGTTTCATGACATCATTGGCACCCTTGCCGAAGTAGTCATGAAGAGTCTTATACTCTGCATAGAGCTTATCGTAGGCTGCAACCTGGTCTGGATTGGGCTTATAAACCTTATCCTGCAGTTTAGCCAGCTTGCCGGCAATCTCATTGGCATCCTTGTATCCGGTGATTGCTTCCGGTGCGGCAGCGATACCCAGGACGGCTGCACCAAGGGCACAAGCCTGGTCGCTGGCGCAAACTTTGATGTCTCTATTCAGTATATCAGTATAAATCTGGACAATCAATGGGTTTTTGGAAGGAATGCCACCGCTTAAAACGATGCTGTTCACGGGAACACCGGCAGCTTCGTAGTTCTCCACGATGGCCTTGGTTCCGAAGGCAGTAGCCTCGATCAGGGCCAGATAAATATCCTCAGGCTTGGTTAAAAGGTTCATACCGATGATCAAACCATTGAGGTCGAAATCCATAAGAGGAGACCGGACACCGTTAAACCAGTCTAAGGCAACCAGGCCGCTGGCACCAGCCTTATAGCCGGCCAGCTTCTCAGACAGGTACTGGTGGACACTGATGCCCTTGGCCCTTGCTGCGGCAGTGTAGGTCTCCGGCACACAATTGTCCACAAACCAGGCAAAATGGTCACCTACACAGGACTGGCCGGCCTCGATGCCGAAATATCCCGGCATGATACCATCTTTTACGATACCCTGGATACCGGTGATGGCGGCTTCCTTCTCTGCCAGCATCAGGTGGCAGGAGGAGGTTCCCATGATGATCATCATCTCACCGGGCTTGCCTACGCCGCCGCCGGGAACGGAGCAGTGGGCGTCAATGATGGGGGTACCAACGGGAGTTCCGGGCAGGAGGCCCAGTTCCCTTGCCATGCTGTCACAAAGGCCGCCGGCCTTGCCGCCGATGGGAAGGATAGGCATGTTGAGTTTGTCCTCTACCAGGTTTTCCATGCGGGGATCTAATGCCTTGAAGAAATCTTTGGATGGGAAGCCCTTCTCATGATGATAGAAGGCCTTGTAGCCCATGGCACAGGCAGAGGCTGTCAGGGTGTCGGTCATCTCCCAGACGATCCAGTCCATGGCTTCCAGGAAATAGTCAGCCTTTTCATAGACTGCGGGAGCCTTGTGGAGGGTCTCTAAAATCTTGGGAATGGTCCATTCACTGGAAACCTTGCCGCCGTAGAGGGGCAGCCACCACTCTCCCCGGTCCCTGGCAACCTTATCGATGAAAATGGCTTCTTCCTCACCGCCGTGATGCTTCCATAATTTTACGTAAGCGTGGGGCTCATGGGCAAATTCTTCTGTCTGGCACAGGGGCATCTTATCCTTGGTTACAGGCAGGATGGTAGCGGAGGTAAAGTCAACGCCGATACCGATCACTTCTTCCGGGAGCACCTTGCTCTGGGACATGACGCTGCGGACAGTGATGAGAAGGCCGTTGAGATAGTCCTGGGGATCCTGCAGGGCCCAGTTGGGAGGCAGGGTTTCTCCGGTGGGGATGTGGGTCTCCATCACGGCGTGGGGATATTCATATACACTCTGGGCGATCTCGTCGCCGTTTTCAATGTTTACCAGAAGAGCTCTTACGGATAATGTTCCAAAATCAAGTCCAATTGCATATTTTGCCATATCATTACTCCTTTTCTTTTTTGTCTTTTGCGGACAGACCGGATCTTTTTCCGGCTGGGGCTTCCCCGGCCTTTCAAAGCAGGTCCGTCCATAGTTTCTTTGTTGTGTTTGTATACCTTCTTTTTTATATTTAAGCATATGGGACATTTTCATCTTGTGGATTAAAGTGTCCCGGGTGGTTGTTCACATATGATGTTCTCTTATTTTCTGTATTCCCAGGAAATGTATGCCCAGGAAAAACCTTCCGGAGATCCGGCCAGAGGGCAGGTCATAAGGTCATACTTATTTTCCCTGCTCTTCTGAGAAATATACAGCCAGTCTGTGACCGTAGTCCTCGGACAGGCCCAGATCCCAGAGAATCTGCAGCAGGGTGAAACGGTCGCGGACCTCTTTGGCCAGGACAACACCGTCCTCTACCATCTCGGAGGAGACACCGATCTGGGCCGGGTTGATGGGGCCGCCCAGCATCTGGAGCAGGTTCTCCATATCCTTGACCTGGGGCAGGTTGTCTTCGATCATGGCCTGCATCTGGCTCCAGTGGTCCTTGTAGAAGGCCAGCCGCTGGTTTCTGGCTGAGATATCATTCTTTTTACATTTTTCCTCCAGGGCAATGATGCCGGGAGCCGCATCCTCATAGCAGCGTTCTACCCGGGCCTTCCAAGCCTCATAGTCGAAGGGCCTTGCCATGGCTGCGTCGAAGTCTATGTCTTCTTTGGCCAGCATCCGGTACATGTAGGTGGCGGCGATCATGTTGATACCCACCTTGGTGCCATGGAGAACCGGTTTCTTTCCTTCCATCTGGAATTTCATTTCCCAGTAGTGGGACATATGGTGCTCACAGCCTGAGGCCGGTCTGGAGTTGCCGATGAAGAACATACCCATACCTGTCAGGACCAGGGCTTCCATGACGGCCTTGGCAGCCTCAGGATTCCGGTCTTTGATGGTGGGACCCTGCTCTGTCACGATCTCGAGAGCATTTTCCACCATGGCGACAACCTCTTCGCAGTAATATTCATCATTGATCAGGTGGGCCATCTTCCAGTCCAGGAGGCAGGTGTACTTGCCCAGGATATCTGCCAGTCCTGCAGAGATCATGTCCATGGGGGCCTGGACCAGGACATCCGGGTCACCGAAGACGGCGATGGGACAGTGGGCGTCGCAGGTGGTTTTTACATGGTCAACAATCAGGGCGGCACCCACAGAGACGAAGCCGTCCATGGAAGGTGCAGAAGCCAGAATGATATAGTCAAGCTTCATCTGGGCACTGATGAACTTACACATATCGTTGATGGTTCCTGATCCTACGGCCAGGATGATGTCGGCGTCTTTGGGGCAGTGGATGAAGACTTCGCCCAAAGGCTTCTCATCGGGCACCAGCTCCCTGTAGGGCAGAATATATTTTTCAAAAGCTATGCCAGCTTTTTCCAGTTTGTCGGCCGCATCCTTTCCGGCGGCCTCCCAGGTGTTGATATCGGCTACCATATAGACCTTTTTCCAGCCCTTTTTCCTGATGTATTCCGGCAGACGGTCTGCCGCTCCCCGGTCAATATCGAGGGCGTCCAGTGTTGTGGAATG
>CAMOZD010000060.1 GCA_946630645.1 uncultured Lachnospiraceae bacterium | reverse complement strand
TATACAGGTAAATCCACGTTGCTACAAATGTGAGGTCACTTCATATTATCTACCTTGTAAAGCGGGTCAGCCTCTGTTATCAGCCGCCGATCTCATGATAGATGCGTTCTTCATCCTCACCGACAGCCTTCACAGTCAGCTTCACACCGGTGATAGCAACAATCCTGACCAGGGTTCCTTTAGGCAGGACCTGGTCCTCATCCACATTTCTGGCGCTCCAGACCTGGCCTTTGACAGTGACCTGGCCCTTGTTGGTCAGGTTCTCCACGGTCTCCGTAACCAGGCAGGTCTCCCCGATCAGCCGGTCGGCATTAGTCTTGACTGTCCTGTTATTGAGATGTTCCTTGGCCCACTGTCTGGTCAGGACCAGCAGCAGGACAGAAACAAGGATGAAAACGCCCACCTGGGCCAGCTCGCTGAAACCCAGATAGGAAAGCAGGGCCGCCACCAGGGCTCCTCCGGCAAACCAGATCGTGGTGAGACTGGTGGTCAGAATCTCAATGACTGTAAAGACCGCTGCCGCCCCCAGCCAATATAGAGTAATCATCCTTCATCACTCCTCTTTTTCCAACATCTTGTAAACTTCCAGGTAGATCAAAAGCTCCTCGGCACTGTCAAACATATGATAGAGCTTTGTAACCCGGGGGGCAATAAAGTTCTCTTCGATTCCGAATTCCATCATCTCCTTAAGCTTATCAAAATAACCGTTGATATTATAGAAAATGATGGGCTTGGGCTGCTTGTCAAAGGCCTTCAGGACCAGGGTCTCAAAAAACTCATCAAAGGTTCCGATTCCGCCCGGCAGGATCAGAAAAGCATCACTCTTCTGCCGGAGTAATCTCTTCCTTTCCCTCATGGTCTCTGTCATAATCATGTGGTCGCAGTCTTCAAAAAGTTCTCCGTCCACATCAAAGAATGCAGGAGCGATTCCCGTAATCTCACCTTCCGCCGACTTGACTCCCCTGGCTATGGCCCCCATGAGTCCTCTGGCACCACCGCCGTAAATAATCTCGTAATTTTTCTTTGCCAGGGCCCTGCCCAGCTTCTCTGTCTCCTCCATATAAACCGGACGGATCTCGTCGACGGAGGAGGCGTAAACACATATCTTCATGAATCTTCTCTCCTGTATCTTTATGTCTTATCAATGATTGTCGTGGAATTCCAGGCTGTAGCTGATCTCACGGGTCTGGCCGCCGGCGAGCTCCTGCTCTCCGGTCTTGTCCGCAAGGTCTCCCTCAAAGCCATCATCGTCTGTTCTTCCCAGCCATGGCTCAAGACATACGAAAGGTCCCTGGGGCTTGGACCAGATTCCCACGTAGGGGAAGCCCTGACAATAAAGAGTGATAAAAGGCTTCCTGGCCGGGTCTGCTATGCGGACACAGTCAATCTGGCCATCTTCAAATACCATGGCATCCAGGTCGAACATATCCCTGGCAATGGGAACGAAACCATCCTCCAGACCGAGCTTATAAGACTTATCTGTCACAGCCAGGCCATTGTCGGTGTTGAGCAGCAGGTAAGTAAGCTCTTTCTTGCCGGGAAACTCCAGGTAATAGTCAGACCGGTCTCCCCGGCCGGCCTCCGCCGGAACACGAAAGCCCGGATGGCCGCCGATAGAGTAGTACATGGTCTCCTGGCCGGCATTCTCCACGGTCCAAGTCACCTTAAGCTTCCGACCATCATCAATCTCATGGCTGACAGTGAGGACGAAATCATAGGGATATATCTCCCTTGAAGCCTGGTCGGCAGCCAGCCGGTGGACGATGGCCGTATCCGTCTTTTCCACCAGTTCAAAATCCCTGTCCCTGGCAAAGCCGTGCTGGCTTTTCATAGGGTAGGTCCTGTCTCCCACCCGGTACTCTCCGCCTGCCACCTTTCCTACAAAAGGAAAGAGGATAGGCGCATGACGGTTCCATATGGCCGGATCCGCATTCCACATACGCTCAGCCCCCGTCGCCTTGTCAATAACGCTGACCAGCTCAGCTCCTGCGTCAGCAACTGTTACTTTTATCTGATCATTCTCAATTACATGTAATGCCATATCCTACCCCCTGTACTCCTGTTTTTTCAAGTGCCAGCTGATTCCGGGCTGTCCGGCCAGGCTTTCATCAGAATCCAGTCAGCCTCCTGAGCTTCCGGTTCCGGTCAACTTTCTGACCTGCAGACTCTGGTCAGGTTCCCATGCTTCCGGTTCCGGTCAGCCTACTGGGTTTCCGGTTCCGGTCAATCTAATGATTATCCGGTTCCGGCCCGTCTGCTGAACTCCCGATAACGGCCCGTCTCTCCTGGCCATCAACTTTTTTCTATAAGGTAATCATACCATAGAAGGTCAAAAAGGTACAATATTCCTTGTCCGGAGGGAAATATTTTTTTAGCCGCATTTACAGGCAAAAAACCGCAGCGAAACATGACATTTCCGCTGCGGTCTGATCTCTTTACAGGACCTGAAGCCACCAGGGCATTTCCTCCCCCCCCCGTCTGGCTCCTTCCCTGGTCTTTTTATAATACTTTTCAGACCTTTTATGGCCCTTCTAAGCCGCTCCTAGTCCTCTTCCTTAATCCATTTTGCCACGTCAAGGGCATGGTAGGTGATGATCATGTGGGCTCCGGCCCTCTTCATACCAATCATATTCTCCATGACAATCTTCTTCTCGTCAATCCAGCCATTCTGGGCCGCTGCCTTTACCATGGAGAACTCACCGCTGACATTGTAGGCGCACAGGGGCATATTGGTCTTCATGGAAGCTGTCTTTAAGATATCCAGGAAGGCAAGGGCCGGCTTGACGATGATGATGTCAGCTCCCTCATCGATATCATCCTGGATGTCCCGGATGGCCTCACGGGCATTATGGTAATCCATCTGGTAAGTCTTCCTGTCGCCAAAGCCCGGTGCGGAATGGGCTGCGTCACGGAAGGGTCCGTAGTAACCGGAAGCCATCTTGGCACTGTAGGCCATGATCGGTGTCATGGTAAGCCCTGCCTCATCGAGGGCTGCCCGGATGGCTGCCACATGGCCATCCATCATATTGGAGGGGGCAACCATGTCAGCTCCTGCCTGGGCACAGGTAACAGCTGTCTTGGCCAGCAGGGGCAGGGTCTCATCATTTAAGATGATACCGTCGTGGATCACGCCGCAGTGACCGTGGGAGGTGTACTCACACAGACAGATATCGGCAATAACAACCAGCTCCGGAAATACCTTCTTGATATAGCGGATGGCTTCCTGGATGATACCGTGTTCATTGTAGGCCTCTGTACCTCTCTCATCCTTGTGCTCCGGAATACCAAAAAGCAGTACACCCTTAATACCTGCCTCGCGGATCCTGTCCAGCTCCTCGTCCAGACGGTCAATGGAATACTGGTAGATTCCCGGCATGGACGGGATCGGATTCTTGATATCCTTTCCCTCTATAACAAAGACCGGATAGATCAGATCGGAAACACTGACTGTCGTCTCTCTCACCAGTGCCCTCAGTCCCTCTGATGCCCGCAAACGTCTTCTTCGAATCATAATTATCTCTCCCTTCTCACTATCCTAAACAGGATTAATTACAGAAACAAATGTAGTACACCTGTAAGTCACATTTCTCTGACCAGCCGGCCTCCGCCGGCTTGTCTTCAGCGGGTCCGGCCGATCTCGATATACTGGATCATGCCAGGACCCAGGTCCTTGGTGGGCCTGGAAATAAAACCATGCTTCTGGTAAAATGCTTCCCGGCCCAGTGCGCACATGAGGTCGAACATCATGGTCGTCCCCTCATAGCCTTCATTGGTTACAAATTCCTTCAGTGTCTCAAGGATCAGGCTGCCTATACCTTGTCCCCGGACCTCCGGCAGGACAATCAGATCCTGCACATAGCAGACGACGGCACCGTCGCCGACAATCCTGCCCATACCCACAGGCCTGCCATCCTTGTAAGCCACAAGAGTATAGAGACTGTTATTCAGGGCCTTCCGGGCCTGGTCTCTGGTCAGCCTGCGAAAACCGGCGGCCTTGCGGAGATTCAGGTAGGTATCCATATCCAGCCGGTCCTCCATCAGATGTATCATAGCCAGTCCCCGCCTTTTCTTTTCCTCGTAATCTACAGATTATTAAAACTGACCCTCCCTTGGAAAGGGTGTCATAGTTCTGATGCTATTATAGCACTTTTTTGCTATTGTGTCGCCCTGCGCCGGTTTTTTCCATGTCTTTTTCAGAAACATCCTTTTTCTCAGCTTTGGTCCAGGTCCGCTATCCCGGTTTCACCGCCGGTCATCCCCAACATGGGTCCCGGTCCCGCTTTCACCGCCGGTCATCTCCCGGACCAGGTCCTTCAGCTCCTGGTCTGTGAGAATCCTTCCCCTGGAAAATGCTTCCTCTGCTGCCCGGCCCAGGATGGCTCTCCGGTCCTTCTCCTCCGGGAAAAGTTCTCTGACCGTAATCCGCAGCCGGCCCAGCTGGTCAGCCAGGTCACCGTAGTAGTCAGGGAGTTCTTCCCCGATCTTACGGCGGATCAGCCTGGTCAGGGCCGGGCTGTTGGTCCCGCTGTTGATGCCGATGCTGATCTCTCCCTTTTTTACCACTGCCGGAAACTGGAAGCTGCACTCCTGGGGCGCATCGACCACATTGACAGGAATCTTATATTCCCTGCAGATCCTGGAGATTTCCTGGTTAAACTGCCTGTCTCCCGAGGCCGCCACTACCAGGGCCGCCCCCCTTATATAGTCCTCCAGGTCCCTGGCTTTGACCTCCCGGCCAATGACCAGGCAGGAGCTCTCCGGCAGCAGGTCTCTGATTTCCGGGCAGATCTCCCTGGAGATCACCCGGACCTCCCCGCCAAACTTGAGCAGGGTCTCCACCTTCCGCAGGGCTACCTTGCCGCCGCCTGTCACCAGGCATATTCTCTTGCTGATGTCCACAAACATGGGAAACAGGGCCATATTCTTCTCCTTTTCAGTCTGACTTCCCTGTAGAACTTTCCAATCATACTTTTCTATAGGACTTTCCAGTCTGACTTCTCTGTAAGTCTTCTAATCCTGATGCAAAGCCCGGCTGTCGGGCCGGTTAGATTCCTTTTCCATAGTCTTCAAGGCAAAAGCAACTGATATAAGCTTCCCCTTGCAGACCAATTAAAGCAATTATACTGTATTATTTCTCAATACCCTTGCGGGCACTGATTCCCCGGTCGAAGGGGTGCTTTCTCTTACAGATTTCCGAAATATAATCAGCGTGGTCCTTCATCTGGTCCGAAGGATTTCTTCCCGTGAGAACCACCTCCAGACCGGCAGGTCTGGTCTCTAAGAATTCCAGGACCGGCCCTTCGCTGAGCAGGCCCTTGTCGATGGCATAGAGAGCCTCGTCCAGAACCAGCACGTCATAATCTTTTGCCTGGTCAAAAATCTCCTTTAAGACAGCATCGTTATTTTCCAGGACCTCTTCCAGTTCCGGGGCCGTCATCTGGAAGGAGAACTTGGCATACTCCTTGCCGGGAATTACTGTCACTCCCTCAAGCTGGTCTAATACCTTTCTTTCACTGGAGCTGTTATCTTTGAGGAACTGGTGGAAAAGAACCTTTCTGCCGCTGCCTGCCGCCCTCACGGTAAGGCCGACGCCGCAGGTGGTCTTGCCTTTGCCGTCGCCACAGTAGAGATGCACCAGACCTATGCCGGACTGGTCGTCTTTAAGGCCGCCGCAGCCGGTTTTTTCCTCTTCCAGGGACTGGACGGTCTCCCCGTCCTTTGGGCTTCCCTTTTCTAAGTTTTCTTCCTCTACGTTTTCTTCCTTTGTTCCTTCTTTTTCCTCCTCCTTGCCCTGGCTGTCTTCCTCAGCAAAAAGAATCTTGTAGATGGCATCCATGTCCAGGCTTCTCCTGGTCAGGTCTGCCAGCTTGTTGTACTGGATCTCTTTATATTCAGCCACACTTAAGTGGTTTTCATCGGGATCAATTCCCTTCTCTTTCATGATATCCGCCACCAGGGCAAAGAGAAGTTCTTCATTGTCAAAGATTCCATGGAGGTAGCTTCCCCATACCCGGCCGTTCTGGCTCCTGTAGGCGTCAATCCTGCCGTCCTCCAGCTGGATCATGGGCAGCGCCTGGCCCAGATTCTCCGTGGTTCCCATATGGATCTCATAGCCTTCTAAATCTCTCTTGTCCATACCATAAAGGTTGCTGTCCTCGAGAAGGTTTCCCTGGATCCGGGTTCTGGTCTTTGCCTTTTTAAATACGGTTTTGGTATCCAGCAGGCCCAGACCCCGCATCTGACCCCCATGCTCTACATGGTCAGGATCATACATTTCCTTACCCATGAGCTGGAAACCACCGCAGATACCGATCACCCTTGTAGTTCTGGCCTTGCGGATGATAGCTCCCTCCAGGCCGCTCTCAATGAGCCATTCCATATCTCCCATGGTATTCTTGGTGCCAGGCAGCAGGATCAGGTCCGGATCTCCCAGCTCTCTCTTGTCAGAGACATAGCGGATGGAAACCCCGTCAATCAGCTCAAAAACACTGAAATCGGTAAAGTTAGATATATGGGGCAGGCGGATCACTGCCACATCAATACCTTCGGTGATGGTTTTCTTGTTGAGCCGGTCAGAAAGGCTGTCCTCATCATCCACGTCAATTTTCTCCATGGGAATGACGCCCAGGACCGGTTTGCCGGTCAGGTCTTCCAGCATCTCCAGGCCGGGTTTTAAAATCTCCACATCCCCGCGGAACTTGTTGATTACCACACCGCAGAACCTGTCCTGATCCTCCTGAGGCAGGAGCTTGATGGTCCCGTAAGCTGAGGCAAAGACACCACCCCTGTCGATGTCGGCCACCAGAATGACCGGGGCATTGGCCATCTTGGCCATACCCATATTTACAATATCATTTTCCGCCAGGTTGATCTCCGCCGGGGACCCGGCTCCCTCGATGACGATGATATCATTTTCTTCAGCCAGGTGGTTGAAAGCCTTCATGACCTCCGGCGCCAGCTGGTTTTTCATCTTATAATAATCCTGGGCACTCAGGTTATCGAAAACCTCTCCGTTGACGATTACCTGGGACCCCATATCGCTGGTGGGTTTTAAGAGAATCGGGTTCATCCAGTGGGTCGGCTCCACCATGGCCGCCTCAGCCTGCATGGCCTGGGCCCGGCCGATCTCCAGGCCTTCTTTGGTGATATAAGAATTCAAGGCCATATTCTGGGATT
>CAMOZD010000059.1 GCA_946630645.1 uncultured Lachnospiraceae bacterium | reverse complement strand
GGGGAGGAATCCCCACCGAAACAGACCAGAGTCTCAAATCTCTTCCTACTTCATCGGCAGTGAGATTCTGGGTCAGGCTGCGCCCCTGTCCCCCATATTCGATATGGTCGCTGCTCAGGATTAATTTGTAGGAGCCGGGACCGGGCACCCCGATCCGGCAGCCGTCCAGACTGTCTTTAGAAAAATTACTAATAAAGAGCAGATTCCTCTCCCTTTCCGGATCCCAGCGAATGAAGCTTATGACGCCTGACCGGGCATCACTGCAATTGATCCACTCCAGGGAATCTCTGCCCGGCTCATAAGAATGGAGGGCCGGATACCTGCGGTAAAGTTCCAGCAGGTCCTCGAGATATCTCTGGTGAAAGGGTCTCCGGAAGCCATGGAGCACCCAGGACTTCTTGCCTGGCATACCGATCATATAGCCCAGGGCCATCTTTTTGTCTGTCAAAATATCATAATCAATTGTTTCCAGATTGTCAACCAGGGACCCATTGCTTTCTTTTTTCCAGTTTTCGTTAATTCTGAGAATACTGGTCCTCATATCCCTCCTCATCTGGGGCAGGGACAGGCGGTAAAACTGGCCGGGTCTCTGGTCAGCGTCCGTGATACGGTAAGCGTCCACATTATCATGGACCGTATAGTTCCATGTCAGCTCTGACTCTTTTTCCAGAAAAGCCAGGCCCGGCAATTCCTCTCCCACGAAGAGCAGGCCCCTCTGGGCCTCCTTCAGATTCCGGACCAGTTCCTGCAGGAAGCTGTGGTAGGCCAGAAGCAGCTCCGTATCCCTCTCACCTTCCCTTGTCTCCACATCATGGAACCTCTTGTTCTCTCCCAGTATAAGCTGGCTCATACCCCGGAAGACGATGGCATCTATGTGGTATTCCCTGATCCAGAATAAAAGATTGGTCAGAATATAATTCCTGTACTCTGCCTTGCGGTTAAAGCAGAAGGAAACCCGCCTGGACTGCCATTCTTTGAGCCTGTCCTGGCTGCAGTCCCAGCTGGGATAAGTATCAAAGGCCAGCAGGGCCTCCTGGCCCCTTTCAAAATAATCCGGCGTAATCTCAATGGCAACAGCGATATTCTGGCCATGACAGCGGTTGATAAACCCTCTCATCCGGTCAGGGGTATTGGTGGTGTAGAGGGGCTCAAAAAAGCTGATCTTCTTATTGCTTTTCTGTCTGTCAGTCTGGGCAGGGTCACCGGTGTTCTCCCTGTTCTCCAGGGTGTGGCCGGAATGCCTCTGCAGATTAGCCAGGAGGACATGGGTAAAGCCCGCGCCAAGGACCGTCTCCCTGATATACTCCTCCGGGAAATCAAGCTCAGGAAAGAGCACCTCGCAAAAGGCTACCGGCTTCCGGCGGATATTGGATACGTCCCTGGACTCAACCCACCGCTGGTCTGTCCACCGGAACAGACTCATATCATAGATCCTGGATGCCCCCTCCTCGTGTCCTTCTGTAATCACGGCATAGGGATCGGCACACTGATAGACCTCTCCCCGGTCATTCTTTATCTCAAATTTATAATACTGGCCCCTGCTTATACCAGGGATAAACAACTCAAAAATCCCGGAATCATCCAATCTCTGCATGGGGTAGATCATTCCGTTCCAGAAGTTGAAATCCCCCACCACACTGACCCTCCTGGCGAAGGGCGCCCAGAGGGCAAAATACATACCTTCAACCCCCCTGGACCTGCAGGGATGGCAGCCCAGCTTCTGATAAGCGTCATGCCATTTTCCCTCCAGCAGCCTCTCTTCTTCCCGCCTGCTGATCCTGCCCGGAAAGCTGTAGGGGTCCGGACTGATAAAACTGTTGCCGTCCGCAAAATCCATACGGATCTGGTAATCGAAGGCCTTATCCTCCGCAAAAAATGCGGCAAAAACAGGCTGCCTCTCAATCTGATCCATAGGGAAACGGCGGCCCTGGTCATCAATCACCTCCATGGATACGGCATCCGGATGGTAGGCAGATATTACCTGCCCTCCCTTTACCATGTGGCGGCCAAGTATATCAAAGGGACTGCTGCTGTTTCCAAATACCAGCTCCATAACTTGATCTCTTCTCATGATGGCTCCCACTTCGAACCTCACATAAATCACTCCCCTGTATAAGAAAATGCCGGGAATAAATCCTTATCCCCGGCGGTGTTTTCATTATCACTGCTAACCCTGATCTCCAGGAACCCCCTGCAGCTTGCCGGCCGGTCCGGAATCTGAGTCTGCCGACTACTCAAGATAGAGAGTCTTCAGTCTGACTATATTATCTACATGAATCTCAATAGCCTTCTGCAAATAGTTGTCAATGCTCACATAGTCTCTCTCAATCGCTTCGAAGAAGGACTCAATATAGCATGAGCGGACATTAAAAATCTGCTTGGCCATCTCTCTGTAACATACGCTCTGGCAGTCACTGCCCGGGAAGAGCCTGTCGAGAATATACTCTACAGCGTCCTCGGAGGATTCTGCGGATGCCATGTAGTCTTCGATGATGGTCTCTTTGGAAACACCCAAAGCATAGAGGAGCAAGGCTGTCAGCATGCCTGCCCTGTCCTTGCCTGCAGAGCAATGCCAGAGGATGGCTCCCCCACGGTTATTGGTCAGCAGGGAGAAGAACTGCTTCACCTGCTTCTGGACAACCTGGTTATTGACAAACTTCTGGTATAATCTGAGCATGTACTCCTCCGGACGGAAATCATCCTTGCGGATCATCTCCTGCACCTGCTGGACAGCCGTGTCCAGGGCTCCGTCGTTCCTGCTGCTCACCACAAAGATAGACTTGAGATGATTGTAGAGTATATCACTGGAATCTGCTTTAAAAATACCCAGGCCCTGTGTGTCTGATTTAAACAGAGGATTCCAGATCTGTGCCACGCCGAGTAGGCAGGGATCCGGCATCTGCTCTCTCTCCATTTCCGTTCTTAAATCCACAACAACCTTGAGCTTATAATCATCCATGAGGATGCGGAGGTCATTGCCTGTAGCATCGCATATTGATCCACTCTTAATCAGCTTCCCCTTGCGAACCACATGACCATCCTTGGTGGCGATACCTCCCAAATCCCTGGCATTTTTTATGCCTTCAAACGGTAATAATCCTGAACTCATATAGACCCCTCTCCCAATAAAACAATTGTAAAACTGTACAGACCACACAGACTGCACAGTAAGTATTTATATATTATTACCTATATTATAAAATTTTGTGCTATGAAAGTCAACAAGATGAACATCCTATGATAGGTAAATTTTTGTTTCTTTTAAACCTGGCAGACAGAGACCCGGACCATAGAAGCAGAAAAAAACGGCGCCACATCTTAATAATGTGACGCCGTCATCTTTTATGTCTTTAAATGATACATTTTCCCGGGAACCCCCGGGACCCGTGGATCAGTATAAAGCGCTTATATTATTTCTGGTCAACAGGCTTTCTCAGAACGCCGAGAAGAACTGCGCCAACCAGGGAACCAACAATCAGGGCTACGATGTACATGAGCGGATTGCCGATGGTCGGGATTACGAAAAGTCCGCCATGAGGAGCCATCAGTGTACATCCGAAGATTGTGGAAAGAGCACCTGCTACTGCAGAACCAACAACACAGGAAGGAATAACGTGTCCGGGATCACCGGCTGCGTAAGGAATGGCTGCCTCAGAGATGAAGCAGAGACCCATGATGGCATTAACCGGTGCGGCCTTACGGTCGTTATCCGTAAATTTGTTTTTGAACAGCCAGGAGGAAATGGCAATCGCGATCGGGGGAACCATACCACCAACCATAACTGCTGCCATGGTCATGTAACCAGCCTCTGTCTGCTGTGCGAGAGCGGCTGTACCTGTAACATAAGCCGCCTTGTTGAACGGGCCACCCATATCGATAGACATCATGCCTCCGACAATGGCACCGAGAATTACAATGTTGCCGCTGGCGGCAAGGGACTCAAGGCCGCTGGCCAGCAGAGTGTTCAGCCATGCGAAGAAGGGGTTAACGGCGAACATGATCGCACTGATAATAGCAAGACCGATAACCGGGTAGATCAGCATGGGGCGAAGACCATCCATGGATGCCGGCATATTCTCGGTAATCTTCTTCAGGAAAAGTACAATGTAACCAGCTGCAAAACCTGCGAAAAGGGCACCGATGAAACCACCGGAGATCACGGCAACTTCGTCGCCGTTAACGCCGGCGATGATAGAGCTGAAAGATGTACCTTGGGCTGCGATCCAGCCTCCGACGAAACCGGGCATGAGACCTGGTCTGTCAGCGATACTCATGGCGATATATCCTGCCAGGATCGGAAGCATGAAGTTGAAGGCGAAGCCACCGGCTGTCTTAAGAATGGCAGCCAGCGGTGTATTCATACCAAAGTTAGCCGGGTTGATGCTGTAATCGTCAAAAAGGAAAGCGAGGGCGATCAGGATACCGCCGCCGATAACGAAGGGAAGCATGTGGGATACACCGTTCATCAGGTGCTTGTAGATCTGATGTCCGAGTCCTTCTGCATCACCGTCATCTGCTGTATCAGCAGCTCCGGTATGGTGGTAAATCTGTGCTTCTCCGTTGATAATCTTCTCAATCAGTTCCTGAGGCTTGTGGATACCATCCTGAACCTTGGTCTTAACGAGAGGCTTGCCGTCGAAACGGGCCATCTCCACATTCTTGTCCGCTGCGATAATGATACCGTCACAGGCAGCGATCTCTTCTTTCGTAAGGACATTCTTGGCACCGCCGGAGCCGTTGGTCTCTGCCTTCAGCGGATAACCCATCTCCTTGCCCTTCTCCTCCAGGGACTCAGCAGCCATGTAGGTGTGAGCGATACCTGTGGGGCAGGCGGTAACAGCCAGGATCCGGTAACCTGTGGAAGGTACGGAACCGGCAGCTGCGGGAGCCTTCTCCTCTGCGCCAAACTTCTCTGTCTCCTTGGCGTCGATGATCTTAAGATACTCATCGGCATTCTTGGCATTGAGAAGGTCTGTGCGGAACTTGCCATCCATAAGAATGGTGGAAAGTCTTGCCAGGGCCTCCAGATGAACGTCTGATCCTGAAGCGGGAGCAGCGATCATAAAGAAGAGGTTGGAAAGTCCGCCGTCGAGGGCATTACAGTCGATGCCTGCAGGAACGGTGATGGAGGCGATACCAGGTGTTACAACTGCTTCATTCTTGGAATGGGGGATGCAGATGCCGTCGCCGATGGCTGTCGGTCCCTCTGACTCCCTTTTCATAATTCCTTCTTTGAATGTCTCTTTGTCCTTAATGTTGCCCACCTTGGCATGCAGATCAACAAGCTTGTCGATCATTTCGGCTTTCGAGCTTACCTTAGCGTTAAGGACAATGGCATCCTTCTTGAGTAAGTCTACAATTCTCATAGTAATCTCCTTTTCTTAAAAATCTAAGCACACATCTCTGTGCCCTGTATCATAATAAAGCATAGAAACTATGCCTATTATCAAACATGGGATGGCTTAAGCCATCGCCTGACCCCGTCCCCGGGACAGGACCATCATGCCGGCCTTTCCGTCAGGAAAGCTGGGCCAGCATCTCTTCATAAGTCTCTCTGGAACAGAGTCCCTCAGAAAATGCGGTGCCGCCGCCACAGGCTGTTCCTGTGCGGAGAGCCTCCTTGTAATCACCGGTCTTCATATAGCCGGCGACAAAGCCTGCAACCATGGAATCACCGGCGCCTACGGAATTAACCACCTTGCCCTTGCAGGTGCCCATGCGAAGGGTCTGTCCGTCCTCTGTCACCAGCATGGAGCCGTCGCCTGCCATGGAAATCAGAACATTAACGGCACCCTTCTTCTGAAGCTCCTTGGCATAGTGCTCGATGTCAGCCTCTGTCTCACAAACCACACCGAACATCTCACCCAATTCAATATTGTTGGGCTTGATCAGGAAGGGGTGGTACTTGAGTACATTGAGAAGAAGGTCCTTGGTAGCGTCAACGGCGATCCGGATGCCCTTAGGCTCCAGTCTTGCCATGATTCTCTCGTATACGTCGTCCGGCAGTGTGTTGGGGATACTTCCGGCCAGAACAAGAACATCATCACTTGTAAGTGTATCAAGCTTGGTATAGAGTGCATTGAGGGCCTCATCAGTAATCACCGGACCCTGTCCGTTGATCTCTGTCTCATCCCCGTGCTTTACCTTGACATTGATACGGGTGTTCCCTTCCGGAAGCCGGATAAAGTCAGCCTTGATGCCCAGGGAAGCCACTCCCTCTTCAAGGGCTCTTCCGGTAAATCCGGCGGTGAAGCCCAGTGCTGTCGTCTCCATCCCGAGCATATTCAGAACAGTGGAAACATTGATGCCCTTTCCACCATAGAATATCAGTTCCCGGGTCGCACGGTTCACCTCTCCCAGAGCCATGCCATCCAAAAACACAATGTAATCCAATGCCGGATTAAAAGTCACTGTGTAGATCATAGTAATCTCCTCCTTTGTTAAAATGATCAGCATTATTTAACTTGGTTTGACTATACAACAGTCAATTCAGCTATGTCAATCAATTACCTCGTCTTTTTTTGCAAGGCGGTAATTGATAAAGCTCGTGATCAGATAGTAGAATACGGCAAACACAGGTACGCCGAACAGCATACCCACTACGCCGAACAGACCTCCTCCCAGGAGGATGGCAAAAACGATCCAGAAGGGAGATAAACCGATGGAATCCCCCAGGATCTTGGGTCCCAGTATATTTCCGTCAAACTGCTGGAGAATCAGAATAAACACAAGGAAAATCAGGCCCTTGGAAGGACTGTCCAGCATGATAAGGATAGTGCTTGGTATGGCACCGATATAGGGACCGAAGAAGGGAATGACATTGGTCACTCCGATAATCACCGCAACCAGGACGGAGTAGGGCATATTCAAAAGAGATACACCGATGAAACAGAGGATTCCTATAATCAGGGAATCCAGCAGCTTACCATTGATAAAGCCGCCGAAGATCCTGTTACATTCCTTGAGCAGACCGATCAGCATACCGGCGTGCTCATCATTGAGAAAGGCGTAGATTACTTTCTTGCCCTCTCTTTTAAAGTTCTCCCTGCCCATCATCAGATAGACCGCTATGATAATGCCGATGAAAAACTCTGCCACGACATTCACTGCACCGAGAACCCCGTCAATCACCAGATATAGCTGGTCCAGCATATCCGTCTTCACCCAGGTGGACAGG
>CAMOZD010000058.1 GCA_946630645.1 uncultured Lachnospiraceae bacterium | reverse complement strand
TTTTTTTTCGATATTCCAATCTGTCTGGCCATGTCGGATAAAATAGATAATCATAAACTCTCCTTTTTGCCTGCTGCTGCTAGTTCAGGACCATTATAACTGGTTTCCCCGGTAAAGGAAAGGCTGAATTGCCGGAGGGGGAGTTACAGGTGAGAAGAAGGGATGGATTATAGCCGGGAACAGACCTTTGCGGGTCAGGGATATTTACAGGTAAAAAGTACATCAGGAAATAGGGACACAGACTATTTAATTCCTTGCAGGATTGTCCGATTTGGGTTATAATTTCTTCGTTTTGACATCAAAGGGACAGGGCCGGTCTGACTGCCGGTTCTGCGAGTGCTTAAGAAGGAGAAAAGTATGAAAAGAGAAGGATTTGGAACGAGACTGGGATTTATCCTGGTCAGTGCGGGCTGTGCCATAGGCCTGGGAAATGTATGGCGGTTTCCCTTTATCACCGGCCAGTATGGCGGTGGATGGTTTGTTTTATTTTATCTGGTTTTTCTTTTAATTATGGGCGTCCCCATTCTCTCCATGGAGCTGGCGGTTGGAAGGGCCAGCCGGCAGAGTGCCACCATGGCTTTTAAGAAGCTGGAGAAGCCGGGGACCAAATGGCATCTTCACGGCTGGGCCTGTCTTCTGGGCAATTACCTGCTGATGATGTACTATACGACAGTGGCCGGCTGGCTGGTGGCATATTTTTTCAAATTTGCCACAGGCAGCTTTCAGCCAGGGATGACCACGGACCAGGTAGGTCAGGTCTTTAACAGCCTTCTTGCCTCTCCTCTGGAGATGACTTTCTGGATGGGGCTGACTGTTCTTCTGGGCTTTTTTGTCTGTTCCAAGGGCCTGGAAAATGGTATTGAAAAGATTACTACCGTTATGATGTTTGCCCTGCTGGTCCTGATTCTTGTTCTGGCAGTCCACAGCATCCTGCTTCCCGGCGGAGGGGATGGACTAAAGTTCTTCCTGGTCCCCAGCCTGGAAAGGGTTCAGGCATCCGGCCTGGCCAACACTATTACCGCAGCCATGAACCAGGCCTTTTTCACATTGAGTGTGGGCATCGGCTCCATGGCCATCTTCGGAAGCTATATGAGTAAGGAGAATACTCTGGCCAAGGAGGCGGCAGTTGTCTGCGGCCTGGATACCTTTGTAGCCATCATGGCCGGCCTGATCATATTCCCGGCCTGCTTTGCCTACGGGGTAACTCCTGACCAGGGGCCCTCCCTGATCTTCTTAACCCTGCCCAATGTATTTATCAATATGGGAGCGGGCAGGGTCTGGGGAAGCCTCTTCTTCCTCTTTATGACCTTTGCCAGTTTTTCCACGGTAATCGCTGTCTTTGAGAACCTGATATCCATGCTCATGGATTATTTTGGCATCAGCCGGGGCCGGTCGGTCCTCATTAATCTGATTCTGGTTTTCTTCGGCAGCCTGCCCTGTGTTCTGGGCCACAATCTCTGGAAGGACCTCCACCTGATCAGAGGCATGGATGTGCTGGGTTCCGAGGATTTCCTGGTCAGCAATCTTCTGCTGCCGGTCGGGTCCCTGATCTACCTCCTCTTCTGCGTCAGCAGGTACGGCTGGGGCTTCGACAATTATCTGGAGGAATGTAACCAGGGGGAAGGCCTCTGCATTTCCCCGCGCCTGCGGCCCTACTTTACCTATGTACTGCCCCTGCTGATTCTGCTTATCCTGGCTAATGGACTGATTTAGTCCCAGACTGAGGATTAGGGGATGAATCCTCAGGATTTCTGGCCAGTTAAGGCAGATATTTAAAAAGATGATGAAAGGACATGAAGGTGGCCGGCCGGCTTGCTTTCATGTCCTTTTGTTATGACTGGGACGGAGTGGTAATCTGGCTCTCCTGCAGTCCGGTTCTCCTGCAGTCTGGCTCTCCTGCGGTCCGGCCAGCCGGAAGTCTGCTTAACCGGAAATCTGCTTAACCGACAGTTTTTTCCGGTAAGCATTTTCTGCTAAGTATATTATATATTCTTTCCAAATAAGTTATAATAATAAAATAAAATTTGACTAAAGATTAAGACCGGAGTCTGCCGTCGGAGAAGGGACGGCTTTTGGAACGGAAGAGATCGGGAAGGAAGGCCTATGCTGTATAATGAGATTGCGGAAAAATTTATTACCAGGCTGACAGCCTATACAAAATACAACATTAACATCATGGATGACAAGGGGATTATCATTGCCAGCCGCAATCCCGAGAGGGTGGGTACCTTCCATGAGGCGGCCTTTGATATCATCAGCAACAATAAGGAGATTATCCATGTGTCTCCTGATGACAGAATGCTGGGGACCAAACCGGGTGTCAACCTGCCCCTCCACCACCAGAACCGGGTGATCGGAGTCATTGGTGTCACCGGGGACCCGGAGGAGGTCCATCCCATTGCCCTGATTGTCAAAATGTCCATGGAAACCATGCTGGATTATGAGTACCAGAGAGAGCAGACCAGCAAAAGGCAGAGCCAGAAGGAACACTTCGTCTACCGACTGACCAGCGGAGCCGTCAGGGATCCGGGAGAACTGAAAAAAGAGGCGGCTGGCCTGGGCTATTCAGAGGGGCCTATGCGGATTCCCATTTTGATCCGTCTGGAGGGCGAGGGGGCAGAGCCCCAGGAGGTCCTGGACCGGATCAAGGGGGAGGTCCTCCATACCTCCCAGGACATATCCCTGGTTACCAGGGAGGGGGAGATCCTCATCTATAAATGTCTCCCGGAGGAGAAAAACATTTTCTCGGACTACAAGTATCTGATTGGTGAATACCTCCATCCTTTCATGATGCGGGCGGCCCAAGACAAGCTTGTTTACCGCTTTTTTGTGGGCAGTATACAGGACCAGTTCCATTATTACGCTGCCGCCTACGACCATTGCCGCTGGCTGGAAAAGGAACTGTCCGGCAAGGGGAGAGGAATCTTTTTCTATGATTATGTGGATGCCTATGTCAAGGGTCTGGTCCCTGACATTGAATACCACAGGATGTTTAACTGCGTGAAAAAAAGATTTGCCGGCAAGGAGCGGGACCGCTATCTGGAGACGGTGGGCAGCCTGAAGCGGAATAATTATAATATGACGGCGGCCAGCAGGGAATTGTTTGTCCACAAAAATACCCTGACCTTCCGCTTTGACAAGATCAGAAATCTTTTCGACATGAATCCGGTCCGCAATGCCGGGGACCGGGAATTTATGGAATACCTGCTTTATTATCTGTCCAGCGGTGACTGAAGGCCGGGCGGAGCCTGGAAAGCGGGGAGTAAGGTTTGAAACAGGGAAACCTGGCAAGCGGGGAGTATGGTCTGTTGTCCCAGCCTATATTTTCCCTGACTGGGAAAGAAACTATATGGGTTTTTTGTGCTGAGACCACAAAAAACCCAGGTCTTTTTATACTAGTGATAAATTGTTCCTTTCGCCGCCTTTTGCTATCATAAAGGTGAAGATAAAATTATGACAGGATTCCGGGGGAGTCCTGGTTCAGCAAAAGAGAGGAGGATATTATGGCTACTTTTAAGACCAATGACAATGTGGAGATTTATTACGAGGTGCACGGTGAGGGAAGACCCCTTTTCATGCTTCCGGGCTGGACATGTACCACGAACTTCTGGAGAAACAATGTGCCCGAGCTTTCTAAGACCTGCAAGGTGATCTGCATGGATATGAGAGGCCACGGCCAGTCGGAGAAGGTGATGCACAGCCACCGTATCTCCCGCTACGCCATGGATGTGAAGAATCTTCTGGACTATCTGGATGTGGAGGATGTAACAGTGTTGGGCTGGTCCATGGGTGTCTCCATTCTCTGGAGCTATATTGAACTTTTCGGAAACCACAGGATCAGCGGCCTGGTATGTGTTGACCAGTCCCCGGCCCAGTATATCGGACCTGACTGGAAGTGGGGCCAGAACTCCTGCTATGATGTAGAGACCTTTATCCGGACCTGCTGTGAGTCCCAGTTTAATCCGGACGGCCAGGCAGAGGGTCTGGTAGGGGCCTGCATTTATAACACACCGTCTGCAGAGGATGCCAAGTTCCTGTCAGATGATATTAAGAAATGTCCGCCTTATGTACGGATTGAGATTATGAGAGACCATACCAATCTTGACTGGAGAGATTTCATCCCTACCATCAAGCTGCCTACCCTGGTTTGTGTGGCAAGACACAGTCTGATCTTTGACTGGCAGGGCAGTGCCTGGGTAGGGGAAAATATCCCCGGTGCCAGAACAGAGTTTTTCGAGAACTCCGGCCATATGCTTTTCTGGGATGAGCCGGATAAGTTTAACAAGCTGGTCGGGGAATTTGTCGCAAACCATTAGGAGACTATAAACCGGCTTAGGTCCAGTCAGTATCTCCCCAGGTGGGTTTGCCACAGACCGGGGAGAACAGACAGGAGGAAGCTATGACTTTGAGACAAGATGCAGATAGAATTATTAAGGCCTCCATCCAAAGGGTGCTGCCGGATGCGGCAGTGGCCAGGGCCCTGGAAGGAAAGACCTTTGGCCCGGGCAGGCTTCTGGTGGTGGCAGCGGGCAAGGCAGCCTGGCAGATGGCAAAGGCCGCTTCAGAGGTTTTGGGCGACGCCATTGACGCAGGGGTAGTCTGTACCAAGTACCGGCATGTCAAGGGAGAGATTCCCCACTTTTGCTGCATGGAAGGAGGACATCCGGTACCGGATGCCAATTCCTACAAGGCCACCCAGGCAGCCCTGGACCTGACCCGGGACCTGACAGACCAGGACTGGGTAATCTTTCTCTTGTCCGGCGGCGGCTCGGCCCTCTTTGAAAAACCTTTGGTTTCAGAAAAGGAAATGGCAGAGCTGACGGAAGAATTACTGGCCTGCGGGGCGGACATCATTGAGATGAATACCATACGCAAAAGATTGTCAGCCGTAAAAGGGGGCAGGTTCGCAGAACATTGTCAGCCGGCTCGCATTTACAGCATCGTACTCAGTGATATCCTGGGAGACCCCCTGGATATGATTGCCTCCGGCCCTGCCTATCCGGACAGCAGCAGCTGCCAGGATGCCATGAGAATCGCGGACAAGTACCAGCTGCATCTGACTAAGGCCTGCAGACAGCTGCTGGCCCGGGAAACGCCAAAGGTCCTGACCAATGTGGAGACAGTCATCACGGGAAGTGTGCGGGAACTTTGCCGGGCAGCCTCAGACAGCTGCCTTGAGCTGGGCTACCGGCCTGTGATCCTGACGGACCAGCTCTGCTGCCAGGCCAGGGAGGCCGGGTCCTTCCTTTCTTCCATCGCCAGAACCTACCAGACGACAGAAGAAAGTCTGGCCTTTATCGCCGGTGGGGAGACGGTGGTCCGTCTGACCGGCTCCGGCAAGGGCGGCCGCAACCAGGAGATTGCCCTGGCTGCCGCGGCAGGAATTGCCGGTCTTAAGGATACGGCGGTGTTCAGTATAGGCAGTGATGGGACTGACGGCCCTACCGATGCGGCAGGAGGCTACTGTGACGGCAATAGCAAAGAAAACCTGGCTGCCAGAGGGATCGATATTTACGAAACCCTGGAGGATAATAATGCCTATCCGGCCCTTAAGGCCTGTGGAGGGCTGATTACTACAGGCCCGACAGGAACTAATGTCAATGATGTGGCCCTGGTGCTGATCAGGAGATGACCGGCCGGGAAGAAGGACTGGACTGATTACAGATAAAGACCTGATACATAAAAGATAAAACATATAAAGATAAAATATATAAAAATAAACTTTATAAAAAAGTAAGACCCTTGTCCGGATCTATGGTCCGGCAGGGGTCTTTTGTCTGTCTGGGAGTCCGGATGGTCTGACCTCTTACTGGGAGTTTGGCAGGATATTTCAATACTGAACATATTTTAGCCCGTCAGCTTATTTGGCATTATGGAAAGAGTGTGATATGATGGGATGAAACCTTGACGAGAACAAGAGGAAGGGACTGGCCGGGGCAGACCGGGCAGGTCTTCTGTAAACAGGTCTTCTGTAAACAGGACTTCTGTAAACAGGACTTGTAAACATAGTCTTGTAAAAAGAGCCTTGTAAACAAAGTCTTGTAAATAAAACATTGGCAGCAGGACAGGAGGGTGGAAGAATGAAACCGGAGATTTCAGTGATTGTTCCGGTCTATAATATAGAAAACTATCTCTGGCCCTGCCTGGAGACTCTGAAAAAACAGACTTTTTCCAATATAGAGATCCTTCTGGTGGATGACGGGTCAGTGGACGGGAGCGGCCGGATCTGCGAGAAAGCAGCCCGGGAGGACAATCGCTTCCGGGTGATCCATCAGGATAACCGGGGGCTTAGCAAGGCCCGGGAGGCAGGAGTCCGCCAGGCCCGGGGCGACTGGATCATGTTTGTTGACGGAGACGACTGGGTGTCAGAGGATTTCTGCCAGAGGGCCCTGGAGGGGGCCCGGAAAAATGATGCAGATATCTGTATTTTTGAATTTTTTGAGGTCTGGCAGACCCGGCCCTTTTCCCCGGTCCACCAGGCCATGACCCGGAGTGGGCTGCTAAACCGGGACCAGGCCATGACCCTGCTTGCCGGGAGTCAGATTCTTGATTACCTGTGGAATAAGATCTATAGGCGGTCCCTGCTGGCTGCGATGGTTTTTCCCGACTGCAGGCTGCTGGAAGATATGAGAACCTGCTGCAGGATCTTTAACAGGGCCTCCCGTTTTTACCTTCTTCCGGACCGGCTCTATTATTACCGGCGGCGGAAAGGGAGTCTGACAAGTAATATGTCCGGGCCCGGGAAGTCTAAAGAAGTCCTCCAGGCCAGCTATGACAAGTACCGTTATATAAGCAGGGCCTGTCCCGGGGCAGAGGAGGCCATGGACCAGCTTCTTTTAAGCAGGGAGCTGACCTATTATGCCTTTAATTATTTTGTCCCCGGGGAGAGAAGGAGCCTGGACATGGTCCGGCAGCGCATACTGGGCAGACAAAAGCTGCCGGCGGCCACGACAGGGCTTAGGAAGCGGGCACTGGGGCTCCTCAGAAGGTCCGGCCTGGCCTTTGCCCTCTCATGGAGGATCTGGACCAGGATCAAGGAAAGGAAACAAGCACCTTTGGTTGAGATTGAGTTTTATCCCGGCCGGAAGTGAGGGGAAGAAGATAAGAATAATCTGGAAGAAATAAGGGGTAAGGAATGAGTGGCTTACTTGAAAAAATGAAAAACATAAGAGGGGGAGAAGGGGGATCAGGCATGGATATGCTCAATGGGTCCCTGCTGGATAAGATTATCCTTTTTGCCATTCCCCTGGCCCTGGGCA
>CAMOZD010000057.1 GCA_946630645.1 uncultured Lachnospiraceae bacterium | reverse complement strand
TTCTGGGAGCCAATATTGACGCCATATCTACGGCGGCCAGCTTTGGAATCCGGCCGGAGATGGCTGTAAATTACGAAGCAGACGGACAGGGAACCAAGTTAAATTACCGGGTTCTTTCCAAAGCAGTCTCTGAAGTCAGGGCCTGTAAAAAAGCCTCAGCTGTGGATGCTTTCTGCAAGTGTGAGGACTGGGCCGAGGAGATCAGGACAGACTACAAGAAGCGTCACAAAACGCCCGTCAAATAATATTCAGGGCCTGTTTCCTGAAATACTGTTTCCTGAAATAGAAAAAGGTCAAGAAAGTAAATCAGTCCATGGAGAATGGCATTTCAGTAATGTAATAAAGAGGAGGAGGTGCCGGCCATGCCTTTTAAAATTGTAAGAAACGATTTAACAAAAATGAAGGTAGACGCCATCGTCAATACAGCAAATCCTGATCCTCTGATCGGGGATGGGACTGACCGGGCGGTCTATGAGGCTGCCGGTGCGGACCGGCTCCTTGAAGCCCGCAGGAAGATCGGGAAAATAGGGAGAGGCCAGGCGGCCATAACGCCGGCCTTTGGTCTTAATGCCAAATATATCATCCATACGGTAGGTCCGGTCTGGGTCGACGGCAGGCAGGGCGAGCCAATTCTGCTCCGGTCCTGCTACCGGCAGAGCCTGAGACTGGCCGGCAGATACGGCTGTCAAAGCCTTGCCTTTCCTCTTATTTCCACTGGGACCTATGGCTTTCCCCGGGAGCTTGCCCTTAAAATTGTAAATGAGGTGGTCAGGGATTTTCTGGACCAGGATAAGAGAGATATGATGATCTACCTGGTGGTTTTTGATCAGGAGTCTGCCAGGATTTCAAATTCCCTCTATGCTGGTCTTGCCAGCTATATCGACGACCATTATGTCAGGGAAAGGGAAAAAAGGGAATATGAGACAGACAGGGCCTTAAAAGTGCCTTCCCCTTACGCCCGCCGGGCAATAGGCAAAACCAACAGGGTCTGGAGGGAGCATTCATGGCCTGACAAGGATGAGGCATGGTCTGACAAAAGCCAGGCCCTGCCCGGGAAAACAGAAGCCTGGTCTGACGAAACGGAAGATTGGCCTGAAGAATCAGAAATCCTATCTGACGAGAAGGAAAACTGGTCTGAAGAATCAGAAACCTTATCTGACGAAATGGAAAGCTTTTCTGAAAAAAGGGCAAGCTTTTCTGAGGAAACAGAAAGCTGGCATGGTTTTTATCAGAAAGATGTAATCGAAGCCCCGGACTTTGATGATTTGGAATCTGATGACCTGGATGATTTCCTGTCAACCAGTCCCGGAACTCCAGTGCAGAAAAAATTGTCAATCTGGAAATCTGAAAAGAAGACTGGGAAAAAAAGAAGTCTTGAAGATGTACTGAGCCATTCGGAGGAGACCTTCCAGACCATGCTGCTGCGTCTGATCCAGGAAAAGGGACTGACCAATCCCCAGGTATACAACAAGGCCAACCTGCATAAGAAGTTATTTTCCAAGATCAAAAAAGATGTTATCTATCATCCAAAGAAAAATACTGCTGTGGCTCTGGCCCTGGCCCTGGAGCTGAACCTGGACCAGACCAAGGACCTGATTGGCAGAGCAGGCTTTGCCCTGTCACCCAGCAGCAAGTTTGACCTGGCCATATCATATTTTATTGAAAACGGTATCTATGATTTATTTACTGTGGAGGAGCTTCTCTTTTCCCATGATCTGGGAACACTCAGTAATTATTAATGGTTTTCCTGAAAAAACACCAATCATAAAAGGATTAAAGACACTGGGGTTTCCCTGTCAGATCAGAGGTCTGACAGGGGACTTTCCGGTTCTTTAATCCTTTTTTGAGTCTGTCTTTATTTCTAATTTGTCCAGGAACAGAAGAGGCTTCTATTCTTTTGGTTCTGCTAATCCATTTTGCCGGTCTGATCCAGTGTTGTCAGTGCAGTATTCCTGATTCTTACCCTGATATATATCTGAAATATCTGGATTCAGATATTGGTCAAAAGCGGTAGTCTCAGCCCATTAATCCTGTTTTGGACTGGCGGTTTCTTTATCCTGGTCCTGGTTTACAATTGCAGTTTCTTTATCCTGGTCCTGATTTACAGCTGCAGTTTCATTAGTCTGTTTCTGATCATCCACAGCCTGACTAGCTGAAGCCTGGTTGGCGGGGTCTTCTTTGCCCCAATCCCTGACTACTCTGACAGGAACAGTCAAGGCCCTGCCCAACTTGTAGGAGAAGGACGTCTCCAGTTCGATTACCCTGTTGCAGGCTCTGGTCAGGGCCCGGTTCAGTTCTCTTTTTTCAGCCCTTAAGTCTTTGATCGTCTGGTTCTTTTCCTTGATGGTTTCTTTCTGCTTACTGATGGTTTCTTTTCCATTGAGGTAAGCGGTTCTGAGTCTTTTGATTCTGTTTTTGTTACGTTCTCCACCGATCCGTCGGCTGGTGGACTTGTATATGAGGAAGTCACCGGCAGAATTCTCCTTGATCATTTCCAGGTCCTTATAGTACCAGGCCAGTACAAAATCTTCCTCAGCCATATCCCGGAAACCGAAATGGTCAATACCCTCATCTTTTATTTTATTATAAAGGAGGACGTAGGAGTCAAAGGAAGTCTGGATGTTCAGGGAATGGTAAAGACCGCTGATACACCGGTTCTGGAAGCTCTTTTTCACAAGGGGAAAGTCTTCGTAGGTCTCCAGCTTTTCCATGGTGTAGACATAGGAATCATAGCCGCAGAGGGTTGTGCTGGAGGCCTTGCCGGAGATACTTAAGGAATTACTTACCCGGTAGCTGACAAGAACTTCATCAATATAGGTAATCCGGTCAGCCAGGAAGAGACTCATCATGGAAAAATAAGTATCATTGGCCTGGCGGATCTCCTGGAAGCGAAGACCATGTTTGTCTATGAAAGACCGTTTAAAAAGCTTATTCCAGGGGACATTATTGGTAATATTAAAAATAGTATCCGGTAAATCGTATTTGTTGAAGGGGACTGTCTCCGAGATAAATTCATGGCGGATACAGGCTTCTGTTTCATAGAATCTTTCCTTGATCATGTCATACTGGTTGGAGGCACAGAGACAGAGGTCACTGTCGGTCTCCCGGATTTTGTCATACATGCGCTCGAGGGCGGCTTCATTAAAAATGTCATCGCTGTCCCAGAAAATGATGTAATCTCCCGTGGCCTGGTCCATACCTCTGTTTCTGGCGGCACCGGCTCCGGCATTATCCTGGCTGATGACCTTGATACGCTGGTCTTGCTCAGCAATCTCCCGGAGGAGTGCCAGGCTTCCGTCAGAAGAGCCGTCGTCCACACATATGATTTCTATCTCTTTTAAAGTCTGTTTTGTGACATAACCGAGAGTTTCGCCTAGAAATTCTTCTACATTATATACAGGCATTACCACGGACACTTTAATCTGATTCATAATAAATATCCTCCAAAAATAAATAAGCTGCTGACACTGTAGCTTTAAATCTGTCTGATTCATATTTTTCCATTATATACTATTATTAAACAGTTGACAAATTCTTTAATTCTATTATAATATAGTTCGATTGTGAACAGTTCAAAATTGCACATATTCTTGTGGTAAGAGCATTGTTCTAAAATAGATATGATAAAAGAATAAAGAATATACAGATCATTTTACAGGAAAAGAATACAGCAGACAGGGAGGAGCATATGGATGGAAGAAACTGTAATATTGGTTCTATCATAAAGGCCCTTGACTCTACCATTATGAAGAGGACTCTCGAAATTATTCCCGAGGAAGAGAGACTTCCCATTATGCAGGGCTGGATTATCAGTTATCTTCATGATAACAAGGATAAGGATATATTCCAGAAGGATATCGAGAAGGACTTTCATATTGCCAGATCCACTGTAACCAGCCTGGTCAAGCAGATGGAAAAAGAGGGCTTCATTGCCCGGGTCAGTGTTGAGAGGGATTCCCGCTTGAAAAAGCTTGTTCTCCTGGAACAGGGAGAGGATCGTTGTAATCTGATTGAAGGCAGAATTAACAGTCTGGAAGAAAGCATGAGGGAAGGTATAAGCCAGAAAGATATGAATGTATTTTTTAGTGTGGTATACCGCATGCTTGACAATCTGGGCTGCAGTGGATGTCATTATATGAAAAGAAAAGGTGACGGGATCTGTTTTCAGTCTGAAAGCCGGAACCAGTAAAAGGAAAGTAGCGGGATCTGTTTTCAGTCTGAAAGACGGAACCAGTAAAAGGGAAGTAGTTGGATTTGTTTCAGTTTGAAGACCGGGACTGGCTTAAGAACAGTAGTGGAATCAATGCTTAAGCTGAGAACCAGACCAGCTGCAATGGAATAGTCTTTTAGAAGGTTCCTGACTGATACTGATGGAAATGTGTATAGAAAGGTTGTGATGGTTTGTGTTAAAAACCTTGATGGGGCAGGTCAAAGAGTTTAAAAAAGATTCAATCCTGACCCCCTGTTTTATGATATTTGAAGTAATCATGGAGATGATTATCCCTCTCCTGATGGCCTCCATTATTGACCATGGTGTGGAGACAGGAGATATCGGTCATATATACAGGACCGGCGTCCTGATGATCGTCGTGGCCTTTGCGGGTCTTACCGCTGGTGTCCTGGGTGGCAAATACGGGGCCAGGGCCTCCACAGGCTTTGCCCGTAACCTACGGAAAAACATGTTTGAGAAAATCCAGACCTATTCTTTTTCCAACATCGACAGGTTCTCCACTGCCAGCCTTGTCACCCGTATGACTACGGATGTAACCAATCTTCAGAATGCCTACCAGATGATCCTGCGTATGTGTACCAGGGCACCTTTTTCCCTGATTATTGCTATGATCATGTCCTTCTCAGTCAATGCCAGGCTGGCCAGTGTCTATCTGATTGCTGTTATTCTTCTTGGTTCCGTGCTCATGCTCATTGTCAAGTTTGCCATGAAGTATTTCACCCAGATGTTTGAGAAGTATGATGAAGTTAACAGCAGCGTCCAGGAAAATGTATCGGCTATCCGGGTGGTTAAGGCCTTTGTCCGGGAGGACCATGAGAAGAAAAGATTCTCCAAGGCCAGTGACGGCCTTTACCGGCTTTCTACCAGGGCGGAGCGGATCGTCAATCTCAACGCGCCCATGATGATGCTGACCATCTATACCTGTATGATGACCATCAGCTGGCTGGGTGCCAAGATGATCGTCCAGTCAGAACTGACCACCGGCCAGCTCATGATGCTTCTTACCTATTGTATGAACATCCTTATGAGCCTTATGATGCTGTCCTTTGTCTTTGTCATGATCTCCATGAGTATGGCTAGTGCCAGACGTATTAGTGAGGTCCTCAATGAAAAGGCAGATATCGTCAATCCGGAAAACCCGGTATACCAGGTAAAAGACGGCAGTATTAGTTTTGACCATGTATCTTTTAAATATGAGAAGGACGGAGATAAAAATGTTCTCAATGACATCAACCTGGAGATTGCTTCCGGTGAGACTATCGGTATCATCGGTGGTACCGGAAGTGCCAAGTCCAGCCTGGTCAACCTGATCAGCCGGCTCTATGACGTGACGGAAGGGAGCCTCAAGGTGGGCGGCCTGGATGTCCGGGAATATGATATGGAAACTCTCAGGGATGAGGTTTCTGTTGTTCTCCAGAACAATGTTCTTTTTTCCGGAACCATTATGGATAACCTTCGCTGGGGAGACCCGGATGCTTCTTTAGAAGATTGTAAAAGGGTCTGCCGGCTGGCCTGTGCCGATGAATTCATCGACAAGATGCCGGAGGGCTATGACACCCATATCGAGCAGGGTGGAACCAATGTATCCGGCGGTCAGAAGCAGAGACTCTGTATCGCCAGGGCCCTGCTGAAGAAGCCGAAGATCCTGATCCTTGATGACAGCACCAGCGCCGTAGATACGGCTACCGATGCCAGGATCCGCAAGGCCTTTGCCGAGGAGATCCCTGATACGACCAAGCTGATCATCGCCCAGAGAATTTCCAGTGTCATGCATGCTGACCGGATTATTGTTATGGAGGACGGCAGGGTAGTTGGCATGGACAACCATGACAGGCTGATAGAGACAAACGAGATCTACCGTGAGGTCTACGAATCCCAGACCAGCGGCGGCGGGGATTTTGACCATGCAGGAGGTGAGGCATAATGGCAGAAAAGGTTAGAAAAACACAGAATCGTGCTATGCGGGGCATAGGCCCAAAGCCTCAGATTGAACATCCCGGCAGATTGCTGAAACGGCTGATCGGCTATGTATTTTCAAAATACCATGTTCTCTGTATCCTGGTTCTGGTCTGCATCCTGACCAGCGTCCTGGCCAATGTCCAGGGAACCATGTTCATGAGGACCCTGATTGATGATTATATCCTTCCTTTACTCAAGGATGACCATCCTGATTTCGGGCCTCTGGCAGCGGCCATCGCGAGAGTGGCTTCCTTCTATGCCATCGGTGTAGCCGCAACTCTGATCCAGGGTCAGATTATGGTTACGGTAACCCAGGGCACCCTCAACAGCCTGCGTAAGGATATCTTTACCCATATGCAGGACCTGCCCATCAAATACTTTGACACCCATGCCCACGGTGACATCATGTCCATCTACACCAATGACGTGGATACCCTGCGGCAGATGATTTCCCAGAGTATCCCCCAGCTGTTTAACAGTGGGATTACGATTATCAGCACGCTTTTTTGTATGGTGGTCCTCAACATCCCCCTGACCCTGGTCACCCTGGCCATGGTGGCTGTTATGCTTTTTTGTTCCAGGAAGCTGGCAGGGCTTTCTTCCCGCTACTTCATGGCCCAGCAGAAGGATCTCGGTGCGGTCAACGGCTTCATCGAGGAAATGCTGACCGGCCAGAAGGTGGTTAAGGTATTCAATCATGAGGAAAAGAATATAGAGGATTTCAACCGGCTCAATGACCAGCTCTTTGACAGTGCCGACAATGCCAATAAATTTGCCAATATTACCATGCCGGTCAATGCCCAGCTGGGTAATGTCAGCTACGTGTTTGTAGCGATCATCGGCGGTATCCTGGCCATCAATGGCGTGGGGGGCTTTACCCTTGGCGGCCTGGCCAGTTTCCTCAACTTCAATAAGGGATTTAATATGCCCATCAACCAGATGAGCCAGCAGATTAATTTTGTGGTCATGGCCCTGGCCGGCGCCAACAGAGTCTTCAACCTGCTGGATGAGAAGCCGGAGGTGGATGACGGTTATGTCATGCTGGTCAATGCCACAGTGGATGAGCATGGCAAGGTCCATGAGTCAGAG
>CAMOZD010000056.1 GCA_946630645.1 uncultured Lachnospiraceae bacterium | reverse complement strand
CCTTCTATAATGGATATTACGGGGACGCTTCCAGGATGTTCTGCATCGGTGATGTCTCTGAGGAAAAGCGCAAGCTGGTCAGAGTGACCAAGGAGTGTCTGGATCTGGCCGTGGAAGCCACAAAGCCCTGGGGAACCATGGGTGACATGGGCTATGTCTGCAACAAGCATGCCGTGGAGAATGGCTATACCGTAGTCCGGGAGATCGGCGGTCACGGATGCGGCGTCCACTTCCATGAAGACCCCTGGGTTAACCATATCGGCCAGCCGGACCAGGGCATTCTCTTTGTGCCCGGTATGACTTTCACCATTGAGCCCATGGTCAATATGGGCAAGGCTGACGTCTACGAAGATGAGAAGGACGGCTGGACCATCAGGACGGTGGATGGCATGCCTTCAGCCCAGTGGGAGTACACTCTCCTGGTGACAGAGGACGGAACGGAAATCCTGTCCTATTAGATATATAGAAGAAAAATTTTGGAAATATTCTTTACATTGGTTAAAATCTATTTTACTATTAAATGGTACATGTTGAACGCAAGGTAAGAGGAGGATTGAAAATGAAAAAATTACTTGCATTTGTACTTGCTGCTATGATGGCTGTAGCTATGTGTGCCTGTGGTTCTTCCGGCGGTGCCGACAGTACAGAGACGGCCCAGGCAGCTCCTGAAGCTGTAGATGCCGGTTCCATCAAGGTAGGTGTTATTCTTATCGGTGATGAGAATGAGGGCTATACCGAGTCCCATATCAAGGGTATTGAAGAGATGAAGCAGAACCTTGGCCTCACAGATGACCAGGTGATTTACAAGTACAATATCCCTGAAGATGAGCAGTGCTATGACGCTGCAGTTGACCTGGCTGACCAGGGCTGTAACATTATCTTTGCCAACAGCTTCGGCCATGAGGCATATATGCAGCAGGCAGCGGGAGAGTTCCCGGATGTCCAGTTCTGCCATGCCACCGGAACGAATGCAGCAGCATCCGGTCTGCCCAACTTCCACAATTATTTTGACAACATTTTTGAGGCCCGTTATGTATCCGGAGTTGTTGCCGGCTTAAAGCTTAATGAGATGATCGAGGCAGGAACCATCAAGGCTGAGGAAGCCAAGATTGGTTATGTTGGCGCTTATCCCTATGCTGAGGTTATCAGTGGATTCACATCCTTCTATCTTGGCGCTAAGTCCATGTGTCCTACAGCAACTATGGAAGTTCGTTATACAAACAGCTGGTTTGATATCGCTGCAGAGAAAGAGTGTGCCCAGTCTCTGATCGCCGACAAGTGCGTTCTGATTGGTCAGCATGCCGACAGTACAGGCGCTCCCAGCGGCTGTGAGGAAAAGGGCGTTCCCTGTGTAGGTTACAATGTTGATATGATCCCTACAGCTCCTAACACAGCACTCACATCTTCCACCAACAACTGGGGACCCTACTATGAGTACGCTGTGAACTGTATCATCAACGGTGAGACCATTGCTACCGATTACTCTCTTGGTTATGCTGACAAGGCCGTTGCTATCACTGAGCTCAATGAGAAGACCATCGCCAAGGGAACTGCAGAGAAGGTTGCAGAGGTTGAGCAGGCTATCGCAGACGGAACCCTTCATCCTTTTGACACCACTACATTTACTGTTGGTGGAAAGAGCCTTGAGGATCTGGTAGGAGAAGGCGATGAGACAGCAACAGGACTTGCTGATTATATCGCTGACGGATATTTCCATGAGTCCGACGTGGCAAATGGTATGATTTCCGCTCCTCAGTTCGCATTTATCATCGATGGAATCCAGACTGTTACAGAATAAGTTCTGAAACGTTTCTCTGTTCCTTTTGGGATATCGTCTCAGAAAGGATAAAGTAAACTTCAGATGATTGCATGTTCATATTCAGGCAGGGAAGCATCCGTTGCAGCTCTGCCTGAATATTCACGTTATTTCAGGCTTTGCCATAAACAGGGATTTCCTGCTGTCCATGTATTATTTGTCCGGATCTGCCGGTTTTGGCAGCAGTTTTGGGGAAGCCTTGTTTATCACTGTCTGTATGTGGATATCAGAGAAGCCGGCGGGGGCTGAGATCCTGCTGACTGTTGTGATATTTACATATCAAGGCTTTCTGATGATTCATCATGGAAACCTGCCATTTACATTATGGAGGAGAGAAGAGTGGAACAGAATTGTGCCATTGAGCTGCGTGATATTACGAAGAAGTTTGGAAAGGTTTATGCCAATGACAAGGTCAGTCTCAAGGTGAACAAGGGAGAGATTCTTGCCCTGTTGGGAGAGAACGGCAGTGGTAAGACCACCCTGATGAATATGATCTCGGGAATCTATTTTCCTGATGAGGGTCATATTTTCGTGGATGGGAAGGAAGTCAGCATCCGGTCACCCAGGGATTCCTTTGATCTGGGTATCGGAATGATCCATCAGCATTTTAAGCTGATCGATGTGATGACTGCCGCAGAGAATATTATCCTGGGTCTGGAGGGTAAGGCTGTCCTCAACATGAAGAAGGTCTGTGAAGATATCCAGGCCCTGGTAGACCGGTATGGTTTTGACCTGGATCCCAATCAGAAGATTTATACCATGTCCGTCTCCCAGAAGCAGACTGTAGAGATCGTCAAGATGCTCTACCGGGGAGCCAACATCCTTATTCTGGATGAGCCGACGGCAGTGCTGACACCCCAGGAGGTGACCAGGCTCTTTACGGTACTCCGCAATATGAGAGATGACGGAAGGGCTATTATTATCATCACCCACAAGCTCAATGAGGTTCTGGAGATTTCAGACCGGGTGTCCATTCTGAGGAAGGGCCGTTATATCGGTACCGTGGAGACCAAAGAAGCCACAGTATCTTCCCTGACTGAGATGATGGTCGGAGACAAGGTATCCCTTGATATCTACCGGCCTGAGCCCCATGATTTGAAAAAACGGCTTACGGTTGAAGAAATCAGTTGTGAGAACGGGGAAGGAGTAAAGCTCCTTGACCAGGTGTCTTTTGAAGCCTTCGGCGGTGAGATGCTGGGTGTAGCCGGCATATCCGGCAGCGGTCAGAAGGAACTGCTGGAATCCATTGCCGGCCTGCAGGAACTGACCAATGGCAAGGTGATTTATCATGCGAGACGGGGTACGGATTTCGACCTGTCAGGTTATAATGCAGCCCAGATTAATGAGCTGGGAATCAAGCACTCCTTTATTCCCGAGGACCGGCTTGGCATGGGTCTGGTGGGGTCCATGGGTATGACCGGTAATATGCTGCTGAGAAGCTTCCGCCAGGGCAAGGGCTTTTTTACCAGGCAGAAGGAGCCGAGAGACCTGGCTGAGGAGATCAAGAAGAACCTGGATGTGGTGACACCCAGTGTGGATTATCCGGTCCGCCGCCTGTCCGGCGGTAATGTCCAGAAGATTCTTGTGGGCCGTGAGATTGCATCCTCACCTTCCGTTCTCCTGGTAGCCTATCCGGTCCGGGGACTGGATATTTCTTCTTCCTACCAGATTTATAACCTGCTCAATGAACAGAAAGAGCGGGGTGTGGCAGTGATTTGTGTGGCGGAGGACCTGGATATGCTCCTGGATTTCTGTGACAGGATCATGGTTCTTTGTGGAGGTAAGCTTACGGGAATCGTGGATGCCCGCAAGGCGACAAAGGAAGAAGTCGGACTGCTAATGACAGCACATAAGGAGGACAAAGCATGAATTCTGGAGTAAAAGAGCCTTTGGTTCACATGACAAAAAGGGAGGATATGTCCCTGGTGATGAAGATGGCTGTCCGGATTATTGCCATTCTCCTGTCCCTGCTTGTATGTGCCATTTTTATATATGGAATCGTTAAAATGAATCCGGTCCAGGTCTATGAGGGAATCATTGACGGGGCTGTGGGAACGGAGCGCCGTATGTGGATTACCATCCGGGATGCCATGATCCTGCTCTGTGTTGCGGTGGCTGTCACACCGGCCTTCCGGATGCGTTTCTGGAATATCGGTGCTGAGGGTCAGATCCTTCTTGGCTGTATCGCCTCTGCCGCATTGATGATCTATGAGGGAGAGAGCCTGCCCCTGCCCCTGCTTTTGCTGCTCATGTTTGTCTGCAGCTTTCTGGCCGGTATGATCTGGGGTATTATTCCCGCTGTTTTTAAAGCGATATGGAATACCAACGAAACCCTTTTTACCCTGATGCTCAATTATGTAGCCATGCAGCTGGTAACCTTCTGTATCGTATTCTGGGAGAATCCCAAGGGATCCAATACGGTAGGTATCATTAATGCAGCCAGCAGGGCCGGCTGGCTGCCGCCCTTGTTTGGCCTTGATTATGGCTGGAACCTGGTCATTGTTCTGGGCCTCACCGCCTTTGTCTACATTTATATGAAGAGGACCAAGCATGGTTATGAGCTGACGGTTGTGGGTGAGAGTGTTAACACGGCCAAGTATGTGGGTATCAATGTTCCTAAGGTCATCATCAGGACTGTGGGCCTGTCGGGAGGAATCGCCGGAATCGCCGGCTTCCTGCTGGTCAGCGGCTCTTCCCACACCATCTCCACCAGCACGGCCGGGGGCCGGGGCTTTACGGCCATCATCGTATCCTGGCTGGCCAAGTTCAATGTCTGGGTCATGGCAGTGATCGCCTTTCTCCTGGTTTTCATGGAAAAAGGATCCAGCCAGATTGCTACCCAGTTTGGCTTAAATGAAAATGCTTCTGATGTCATTGTAGGCATTATTTTGTTCTTTGTAATCGGCTGCGAGTTTTTCATCAACTATAAGCTGGAATTCCGCGGCAGGCACCAGGAAGAAAGATAGGGAGGGAAGCAATGTCTGTAATTATTACTTTTATTCAGAAAGCGATTGTTCAGGGAATCTGTATGCTTTTCGGTGCAGACGGCGAGATTCTCACAGAGAAATCCGGCAACCTCAATCTTGGTGTTCCCGGCATGATGTACATGGGCGGAATCGGTGGCCTGATGGCGGCTTTCTTCTATGAGAAAAGCACAGACCATCCCAATGCCTTTGCCGGTATGGTTTTATCCTTCCTGGCAGCCTTTTGCCTGGCAGCCCTGGGCGCCCTGATCTACAGTATCCTTACCATAACCCTCAGGGCCAACCAGAATGTGGCAGGTCTTGCCCTCACTACCTTCGGTACCGGTCTGGGCAACTTTTTCGGAGGGTCCCTGTCGGCTCTTTCCGGCGGTGCAGGACAGATTTCCGTCAAGGTGATAGGAAGCGCCTACCAGGCTAAAATTCCCGTTCTCTCAGAGATTCCGGTAATCGGGGACATCTTTTTCTCCTATGGTTTTCTCACTTATTTTGCTATTATTATAAGCCTTGCCATGGCCTTTTTCCTGAAGAGAACCCGCTGGGGACTCAACCTGAATGCGGTGGGTGAAGACCCGGCCACGGCGGATGCGGCCGGCATCAATGTCACCCTTTACAAGTACCTGGCCACAGTGATCGGCGGCGGAATAGCCGGTCTGGGCGGTCTCTATTTTGTCATGGAGTACACCGGCGGAACCTGGTCCAACAATGGTTTCGGAGACAGGGGCTGGCTTGCCGTAGCTCTCGTTATATTTGCTCTCTGGAATCCCATCAACGCCATATGGGGATCGATCCTCTTCGGCGGTCTCTATATTATCTATCTTTATATACCGGGCCTGGGCAGGAGTGCCCAGGAAGTATTCAAGATGCTGCCCTATCTGGTAACAATCATTGTTCTGATCATTACCAGCTTGAGAAAGAAGAGGGAACATCAGCCGCCCCAGAGTCTGGGACTTGCCTATTTCCGGGAAGAGCGATAATATAGTGTAGAATGAAATAAGTCTATTCTGACAGGAGGTTTTTATGAGAAAGAATATAACAGCGGTCATAGCCCTTGTTCTGGCTTTGGTCCTCGGTCTGTCAGGCTGTAGATTCAGCCCTAAGATTATACCTGCCAGCACAGAGCAGGGGAATGAAGTGACAAATGCTGCTGATGATGCGTCCTTTAAAGTTGGGTTCATCTTTGCCAACGACAGTGGGTCTACGTCAACCATCGCCAGGGTGGCCGGCATCCGCAAAATGCAGGTAGAGACGGGGCTGGCGGACAGTCAGGTGTTGATGAAGTTCAACGTTAAAAAGGCTGAAGTAGAAACTGTCGTGGCCAAGATGGTGGATAAGGGCTGCAAAATAATCTTTTCCTGTGACTACAGGTATGAGGAGCCCATCTATGTCTGCGCCCAGAATTATACTGATATCCAGTTCTGCCAGGAGGATGGCATGTATGCGACCGAAGTCAACCGGGATAACTTCCACAGCTACTACAGCAGGATTTATGAAGCTTATTATGTGGCCGGTGCGGTTCTGGGTATAAAGATTGTGGATATGATCAATAATGGAAGGGCATCCTCAGACAGATGCAGACTGGGATTTGTGGCCAGTGAGAATACTCCTGAGGCCATCTCGGCCTTCACGGCCTTTTACCAGGGCGTCCACAGTATCACCAAGCTGCCCTCCATGTATGTCCGTTTTGTAGGTAAGACTGGTGTCTATGATAAGGATGGGGAGGCCGCAAAACAGCTGGCTGCGGCCGGCGTGATCGCCATGTCCCAGTTTACTTCAACCACAGCTGTAGCCGCTGTCTGCGCCGAGAGTGGTATTTACTATGCCGGCAATGAAGTGAATATGATTGACCAGGCACCTAAGGTGGCTCTCTGTTCTGCCATCACTGACTACAGTGTCTATTACAAATATGCTGTTGATGCCTGTATCAATGGTAAAGCTATTGACACAGACTGGGTCCAGGGCTATGCAGAAGGGGTCAACATGATCAGCCAGCTCAATGACGCTCATGTTGCCAATGATACCCAGGCCTATGTACGATTGCTTGAGAAGAAGATCCGCAAGGGCAAGGTCAAGATTTTTGATACCAAGGAAATGACTGTTGAAGGTGAGAGCCTCTATACTCTTATTAACGACAAAAAAGGCGACTACAAAAAGCTTAAGAAATATCTCAATAAGGATGGCAATTTTGAGGAGTCTTCCCTTAATTCCAAGCCGGTCTTTGACGTCATGATTGACGGTATTGAAGAGAGCACCTACGATTATCTGGCTGACAAGGAAGCAGAGGAAGCCGCGGCTAAAGAGTCAGACTATGATTATTAAAAGTTCTTGTATTTTTAAATTAGTTATGGTATAATTATCAGGATTTTGTGAGCGGCAGGAGGTGTAGAATTTGGCCAGGACAATTGTCACTGTATTATTTATTATTGTATGCATCGCAATTATTGTTACTGTACTCATGCAGGAAAGCAAGAATTCAGGATTCGGGTCCCTCAGTGGACAGGTTGACAATTATGTGCGTAAGAACCGTGGACGTACAAGAGAAGGCCAGCTTGAGA
>CAMOZD010000055.1 GCA_946630645.1 uncultured Lachnospiraceae bacterium | reverse complement strand
CTTTTTAGCATGGTCCTGGCCGATCACATACTCATCAAGCTGACCTTTGATCTGATGGGGTGCAGGAATATTCTTAATGGATAATGCAGGTTTAGCTGCTTTATCCTTCTTTTTCTTCTTTTTTGCCTTCCTGGGCTTAGGCTTCTGGGCAGTGATGTTACCGGAGAGCAGGTCCCCCAGATTCATATCCCGCAAATTATTGAAATCCATACTGGAAAGATCCAGGAACTGGATTCCATTCCCGCCAAAGCCGGAGGAAAAGTTGTCAAAGGACTTCTGCATACAGTCCGTGCAGATAGACATGCCATTGGGCATATGGATCAGTTTGGCCCCCTGGCTTTCTGTCCTGTGACAGACAGAACAGGCTTCCAGCTTGTGGTCCGGCTTATGGTCAGAATCATCGTCCCCGGATTCTACGGCATCATCATATTCATCCAGGTCATCATCTTCGAAAGCTTCCTCTTCATCGTCTTCTTCCTCAGAATCCATCTCCATGACAAGATGTTCCCTATCCGGATCTTCTATATTAAGATTTCCGGTATCCGGAACTTCTATGTCCGGCTTTTCCATAAGCGGAGCCTCAGCTAAAACTTTGAGGCCTTCTTCTGTAAATAGATCACTTATTTTCATTTTCTTATCCTTCATTCTCTCATTAATACATAAATATAACTATATATATTTATATATTAAAACTCAGATGTACTTAAGGGCCTTTATGAAAGAGACCGGCGCTTAATTCACAGACCGGAATATGCCTGCCTGGTCTCTCAACCGGTAGCGGAGGATGGCCTCCCCGTAAATCAGGTCCTCCTGGGTGGTTATTTTAAAATTCTCATAGGAGCCACGGACCAGACGGATCTTTCTGCTTCCAAACTTCTCCATAACCATGCCGTCATCGGTTATACCGGTCTGGTCATTGCCGGCCATCAGTTTGCAGAAGGCCTGGAGGATCTCCTCATAAACAAAACACTGGGGGGTCTGCATCTGCCAGAGACACTTGCGGGATGGTGTAGCCACAACCATATCATTCTCATCGACAATCTTGATGGTATCTTTCACCGGCATGGCCATGATACAGGCCTTGTCCCGTTTCACTGCCTCAATACAAATCTCAATCAGTTCAGGGGTGATAAAAGCCCTGGCTCCATCGTGGATGAGCACATAGCCTTCCGGATCACCGGCTTTGAGGCCAAGATACACTGAATCATGGCGCTGCTTGCCACCCGTGACAATCTTCTTCACCTTCCGGTAGCCCTCTGCTTCCACGATTGTTTCCCTGACAAATCTCTCTTCTCCCGGCCCAACCATCAGAATAATCTCATCCACCGGACTGGCTTCAAAAGCATCCAGTGTATAACAGATCATGGGCCTGCCCAGCAGTTCCAGATATTGCTTACGTATATCGTAATTCATACGGTTCCCTTTACCCGCTGCCAGAACAATCGCTGTAACCTTTTCCCGGGACATAAGCTTCCCTCTCTTTCTCTGATACGCTTTCCGCTAATCCCTGTCAGCGGCTGCCAATCTTCAGGTTTGGTACTGCATTCAGATCCCAGCCAGCCCGGGATCCCTTCATATATTCATAGTAGGCTGCCGTCCCGATCATCGCCGCATTGTCAGTGCAGTAAACCGGTGACGGATAGTAAAACTTCTTTCCGTTTTTCTCACAGACCTCTTTCATCTGCCTGCGCAATGTCGAATTGGCGGCAACACCGCCGGCTATGGCCACCTTATCTATCTTTAGTCTTTTGGCCGCCTGGATAGTATGGTCTGTCAGAACATCAACTACAGACTGCTGGAAAGAAGCGGCCACATCCGCCTTATTGACCTCTTCTCCCTTCATCTGACACTGGTTTAAATAATTGAGCACAGCTGATTTCAAACCGCTGAAGCTAAAGTCGTCCGGGGCATCGGCAATCCTGGCCCTGGGAAATGTTATGGCCCTCGGGTTCCCCTGCCTTGCCAGCTTATCCACCTTGGGTCCGCCGGGATAGCCCAGACCGATGGCCCTGGCCACCTTGTCAAAGGCTTCCCCCGCCGCGTCATCCCTGGTACGGCCGATGATCTCATATACACCGTAATCCCTGACCAGAACCAGGTGGGAGTGTCCTCCTGAGGCCACCAGACAAAGGAAGGGAGGTTCCAGTTCCTTATGTTCTATATAATTGGCACTGATATGTCCCTCAATATGATGGCCCCCAATCAGTGGTTTTTTCGTCCCGTAGGCTATGGCCTTGGCCTCCGCCACACCAACGAGAAGAGCCCCTACCAGGCCCGGACCGTAGGTGACGGCCACAGCATCTATATCGCTGAGCTTCTTCCCGGCTTCTGCCAGGGCAGCCTCAATCACCGGATTAATCTTTTCGATATGCTTTCTGGAAGCGATCTCCGGCACGACTCCTCCAAATACAGTGTGAAGCTTAATCTGGGTATATATGATATTTGAAAGGACCTCCCGGCCATTCCTGACCACCGCCGCAGCGGTCTCATCACAGGAAGTCTCTATGGCAAGGATATCTATATCCTTTTTTTCTTCATTCATCATGAGTCTGTTCCTCTTCAAAGTGCAGTTCTGTCGTCTTGCCGTCCTTGCCCAGCCAGGTCTCCGGGAAAATCTTTCTTGCATCCTTCAGATAATCCTCCGGTCTGACCAGAGAGGGGCTGTAATGGGTAAGCCAAAGCTTCCCTACCTGGGCGTCACGGGCAATGGAGGCAGCCTCCCGGAAAGTCATATGTTTATATTCCCGGGCCTTGTCCTGCTTGTCCGGCTCTCCGTACATACCCTCACAGATGAAAAGGTCTGACCGGAAGGCATTCTGCCGAATCAGATTGGTGGGTCTGGTATCTGTGGTGTAAGTACATTTGATTCCCTTGCGGGCCGGACCCAGAACCAGATCCCCGGTCAGAACGCGGTCTGGAAGCTCAATGGTCTCTCCCTTTTGCAATCTGCTCCAGTATTTCATCTCCACCCCGTTAGCCTTGGCCTTGGCAGGGTCAAACTTACCGGCCCGGTCTATTTCCAGACTATAGCCATAGCAGACCACATTGTGGTTGACGCGAAAGGCCCGGATCCGGAGTCCGCAGACCTCCACAGTCTCCTCCTTTTCTGTCAGCTCCCTGAACTCTATGGAAAAGGGCAGGTCCGGCGCGATAACCCTAAGAGAGTTGACCACCCGCTCCAGTCCCCGGGGCCCCACCATCAGAATGGGTTCCTCCCTCTGGGCGTTGCCCAGGGTCAGAAGCAGGCCCGGCAGGCCACTGATATGGTCTGCGTGGTAATGGGTAAAACAAATGACGTCAATGGGCTTAAAACTCCAGCCCTGCTCACGGATGGCCACCTGGGTCCCCTCGCCGCAATCAATCAGTATACTGCTTCCGTTATATCTCGCCATGAGCGAGGTCAGTTTCCGGTTGGGCAGGGGCATCATACCCCCGCAGCCAAGCAGACAAAGTTCCAGCATTCTATTTCCTCACTTTTTTCATATCTCTTCTCTTCGGGACCTCCGGGGTCTCTCCTGTCTTTCCGTCCACTCTAACTGGTTGATCACCGGGATTCCGGAATCCCGGAACAGTCTTCTTTCGCCGGCTTATTCACGGCTCCACCGCATCACAATCCCGTCCTCTTCCGGGTCGGCATAATAATTCTTTCTGAGACCGACGGGGACAAAGCCAGTCTTGGCATAGAGGGCCAGTGCCGGCCCGTTGGAGGCTCTTACCTCCAGAAATACTTCTCTGACCCCCAGGTCATGAGCCTGGTCCAGCAGACAGCCAAGCAATCTGCCCCCAAGCCCTTTTCCCCGGCTGCTCTCTGCCACGGCCACATCAGTAATGTCCGCCTGGTCCAGCACACTTTTCAGACCGGCAAAACCCTGGATCCGGCCGCTGCTTTCTTCCACAGCCACCAGGCATTGATAACCGGTCACCTGGAACATACCGTACAAGCTGTCCAGGGACCAGGGGTCCCTGAAACAGGCCTTGAACAGGTCATGGACACCGGCACAGTCATCCCGGACCATGGGCCGGATCTGCCAGGGGCCGCTGCCAGCTTTATGGCCAGCTGTTTTCCTGCAGACTGTTTCTTTGCCTGATGCTTTCCTGCCGGCTGTTTCCCAATCAGCCATTCTATTACCGGCTGTTTTTTCCCCAGCCGGTCCTCTTTTTTCTTTTTCCGGGATATTCATTCCTTCAAAATCCTGCCTTTGGCATTCAATTCCCGCTCGGCCTGGGACTTGCGCAGGTAGATAGGGGCATGGTCTGCCGCCGTCTCCTGCCTTCCCTGGCGCAGGTAGTTAAGAGCCAGCCTTCCCAGGGCTCCGGCCCTCTGCCGGTTCAGATGGGCAGGCGCATAGGCCCAGGCCAGCCTGTCCCTGTAATCACCCATGATATCTTCAATAATTTCCTTATAGACCGGCACTCCGTCTCCAAGAAAAATCACTTTGCCCTCCAGACGACCGCAGTCCTTAAGAATCTCCTCTACAGGACAGGCTTTCTGGTCCACGACCAGGTCCAGGCTGTTACCGTCAAAGTGGTAGATTCCGGTATAAACCTGCTTTCTCCGGGCATCCATCATGGGGCAGAGATAGGCCTCCGATCCCCACAGGTTGGCTGCCAGACCCTCCAGGGTCGGCACGGAAACCAGGGGTTTGTCCAGGGCCAGTCCCAGCCCTTTAGCCGTGGCGGACCCGATACGAAGGCCGGTAAAGGACCCTGGTCCCGCCGCCACTGCGATAGCGTCAATCTCTGCCAGATCCGTCTCTGTCATGCGGACAATCTCGTCCATCATGGGCAGCAGGGTCTGGGAATGGGTCTTCTTATAGTTAATGGTGTATTCTGCCAGTAAAGTCTCTTCATCCAAAAGGGCAACAGAGGCAACGAGTCCCGAGCTGTCCATCGCAAGAATTCTCATTCTGTCATCTCCCTAAGCTTCCTGGTCCCGGATGGGGCTTTCAATGGTGATTCTCCTGTAATCAAAGCCATGGTCCAGGTCCTTTTCAATCCTGATTTCCGTCTTATTCTCAGGGAGCAGTTCTTCAATCAGGTCCGCCCACTCGATAAGGCAGACCCCCTCCCCCTCCAGATACTCATCCAGGCCCACCTCATACATTTCCTCCGGGTCACTGATCCGGTAGACGTCGAAGTGATAGAAGGGCAATCTGCCCTCCTCATATATCTGGATGATAGTAAAGGTTGGACTGGACACGGGCTCACTGATTCCCAGACCGGCGGCAAAGCCCTGTGTAAATACGGTCTTGCCGGTTCCCAGGTCCCCGTGGAGGCAGTATACCTGCCCCGGCTGAGCCTGCCGGCCGCATTCCTCGCCCAGGAGATAGGTATCCCGGGCACTGTTACTTTCTATTATCATAAATAATCGCTTCTATTCCTCCTGCAGGTTAAGGCTTCTTCTTCCGCCTGCCGGCTGCCTATTTTTTGCCGGTCATCCGGTAGATAAATGCTTTGATCTCTTCCTCCCTGGGTCCCATGTCTTTGACCGGCACAAGAAAAGCATTATTCTTGCCGGTATATAATACCAGCAGGGACTTTAAGGAGAGAACTTTGATCACTCTTTTCCACTCCACATCGATGGCCTCACCGCTGACCTCCAGGTGCATGCCCCACTCATCAAACATATAGTGGAAGACCTCCTGGTAGATCTTCATGGTTTTCTTGGCCTTCTTGCCCTGTAAATAGGTGGTTCCAGGCATGAGGATCAGAATGCAGGCCGCTCCGATTATGGGAATAACCATACTCTGTCCCCGGTACCAGGCCATTATGGGCCAGATGATACCTATGATTGTAACAAAAATCATGAGGGGCTGGCGGTAGCTGTGATTGAGCATAAATGATACCAGATCATTCTCTGACAGCTCCGCATCAACATAGTAATGCTGTCCCTGGGGCTCCATCATTTTCTTCGGAGCCTTATCTTCCTTCCCGGCTTCCACCTTATCCCCGGAAGCAGATTCCGGGCCGGCCTGGGATAGATCGCCGGACCCTGCCGGGACTGATTCCTCTCCCTCTGCCTGTCCACCTTCCGGTCTGTTTCCGTCGGACTCTTCCTGGCCCTGGGAATCCCAGCCTGAGGTTTCTTCCCCATACCGGATCTCCTGACCTGAAACTTCTTCCCGGTCCACAGCCTGGTCTTCCTCACGGCCTGTCTGGCCGGGCCGGTCAAGGTCCGCAAGATTCATCTTACTGATATCCTGTAATCGACTCATATTGTCACACTTTCCTTTACTATTTTATCTTCATGGTCAACTGGATCCGCTTTCTGGATAAATCGACGCTCAGTACCTGCACGTCCACTACGTCGCCTACACTGACGACCTCCAGGGGATGCTTGATATATTTATCCGACATCTCTGATATGTGGACCAGGCCATCCTGGTGGACGCCGATATCTACAAAGGCACCAAAATCTATGACATTACGGACGGTTCCCTTCAGAACCATCCCCTCCTTGAGGTCTTTCATCTCTAAAACGTCGGTTCTGAGGATAGGGGCCGGCATCTGGCTTCTGGGGTCCCTGCCCGGCTTGGCCAGCTCGTCGACGATATCCGTGAGGGTCAAAAGACCCACACCCAGGCTTTCCGCCAGCTTGTCTGTCAGCTTTGCCTTGTTCTTTATACCTGCGATCCCGCCCTTGTCCAGGTCCTGGGCCTGGTAGCCCAGAGCCTTGATCAGCTCTCTGGCTGCCTGGTAGGACTCGGGATGGACACTGGTATTATCCAGGGGCTCTCTGCCTCCTGGAATACGGAGGAAACCTGCACACTGTTCAAAGGCCTTAGGCCCCAGCTTGGCCACTTTCAGAAGCTCTCTTCTGGAAGTGAACCGACCATGGTCCTCCCGGTAACTCACGATATTTTTAGCTACGGTCTTACTGATTCCCGAAATATAGGACAAGAGAGAAAATGAGGCTGTATTGAGATCGACGCCCACACTGTTCACACAGTCCTCCACCACGCCAAAGAGGGTTTCTTCCAGCTTTTTCTGGTTCATGTCATGCTGGTACTGGCCGACGCCGATGGCCTTGGGTTCTATCTTAACCAGCTCAGCCAGGGGGTCCTGCAGCCTGCGGGCGATGGAGGCCGCCGACCTCTGGCCCACATCAAATTCCGGGAACTCCTCCGTCGCCAGCTTGCTGGCCGAATAGACGGAGGCCCCTGCCTCGTTGACAATGACATAGGATACCTTTTCCGGAATCTCCCTGATCAGTTCCGTAATTACCTGTTCTGATTCCCTGGAAGCAGTTCCGTTACCCAGGGAAATCAGTGAAATACCATATTTTTTTATAAGCCGGTGGACTGTCGCCTTAGCTTCCTTCACCTTGAACTGGGGAGCCGTCGGGTAGATGACCACTGTATCGAGCACCTTGCCGGTCGGG
>CAMOZD010000054.1 GCA_946630645.1 uncultured Lachnospiraceae bacterium | reverse complement strand
ACCAGCTTGTAGGCCTCAATATCGGTGATGAGAAGGATGTGGAAGTGACCTTCCCGGAAGAGTACCACTCCGCAGAGGTTGCCGGAAAGCCGGCTAATTTCCATGTGAAGATTCTCGGCATCAAGGAAAAGCAGCTTCCTGAGATCGATGATGATTTCGCACAGGATACTACAGAGTTTGATTCCCTTGAGGAGTACAAGGAAGATATTAAGGCCAAGCTTATCCTGGGTAAGGAAGAGCGGGCCAAGTCCGCTATGGAGAATGAGCTCCTGGCCCAGATCGTTGAGTCTTCCGAGATTGATATCCCGGACGCTATGCTGCAGACCCAGATCGACCGCATGGTAGATGAGTTCAAGCAGAGAATTTCCTACCAGGGTCTGACCTTCGAGCAGTACCTTCAGTACTCCGGCCAGAGCATGGACGCCCTCAGAGAGTCCCTGAGACCGGACGCTGAGAAGAGGATCCAGGGCAGTCTGGTTCTGGAGGCGATCGCAGCCGCCGAGGGTATCGAAGTCAGCGATGAGGACCTGCAGGCAGAGCTTGAGCGCATGGCCACCATGTACCAGATGGACGTTGCCCAGCTTTCCACATACATGCAGGAGGAGGAGAAGGAGAATATCCGCGAGAATCTGGCAGTTCAGAAAGCCGTTGATTTCATCCTCGACCAGGCAAAGATCGTGGAGCCTTCTGAGGAGCTTGATTTCGAGGACTGATTCCTCGATTGACACTTTAGATAATGCATATTGGTCCGCCGCTGTGCTTTTTACGGCGGCGGATTCTTGACAGGAGGAAATATGAGTTTAGTACCTTATGTCATTGAACAGACCAGTCACGGAGAGAGATCCTATGATATCTACTCCAGACTTCTCAAGGAAAGAATCATCTTTCTTGGGGAGGAAGTAAATGATGTGACAGCCAGCCTGGTTGTATCCCAGCTGCTGTTCCTGGAGTCTGAGGATCCTGACAAGGATATCAGCCTCTATATCATGAGCCCGGGTGGATCTGTTACGGCAGGTCTGGCTATCTATGATACCATGCAGTTTGTAAAATGTGACGTGGCCACGATCTGTATGGGTATGGCCGCAAGCATGGGAGCTTTCCTTCTGGCCGGTGGTGCCAAGGGCAAGCGGATGGCTCTTCCCAACGCGGAGATCATGATCCACCAGCCCTCAGGCGGAGCCCAGGGCCAGGCGACAGAGATTGAGATCGCCGCAGAGCATATTATCCAGACTAAGGAGAAGCTGAACCGGATTCTTGCTGAGAATACCGGACAGCCCTATGAGAGGGTCGTACAGGATACAGAGCGAGACAACTATATGACCGCAGAGCAGGCGCTTGAGTATGGCCTGATCGACCAGGTAGTCGATAAAAGGCAGTAACCGCGTCTGGTTTGTCACAAATAAAGAATTGAGGTGACCAGATGGCAGGAAGGTATGATAACAGCAAACAGCCCAGGTGCTCTTTCTGTAATAAGTCCCAGGACCAGGTGAGAAAGCTTGTAGCCGGTCCTAAAGGGGTATTCATCTGCGATGAGTGTATTGAGGTCTGCTCAGAGATCATTGAGGATGAGTTCGATGAGTTTGCGGAGGACTCCCAGGAGATTAACCTGATGAAGCCCAAGGAGATGAAGGCCTTTCTCGATGACTATGTCATCGGACAGGAGAAGGCCAAGAAGGTTCTCTCGGTGGCGGTATACAATCATTATAAAAGGATTCTTTTCGGGGATGTCCATGATATTGAGCTGCAGAAGTCCAATATCCTCATGCTGGGACCAACCGGGTCCGGCAAGACCCTGCTGGCCCAGACCCTGGCCAAGCTTCTGAATGTTCCCTTTGCCATAGCTGACGCGACGGCTCTTACCGAGGCCGGCTATGTGGGTGAAGATGTGGAGAATATCCTCCTTAAGCTCATTCAGGCGGCTGACTATGATATAGAGCGGGCCCAGACCGGCATTATATACATTGATGAGATTGATAAGATTACCCGTAAGTCGGAGAATACTTCCATCACCCGTGATGTTTCCGGCGAGGGAGTTCAGCAGGCATTGCTGAAGATTCTGGAAGGAACAGTGGCCTCCGTGCCGCCCCAGGGCGGAAGAAAGCACCCCCATCAGGAATTTCTCCAGATTGATACAACCAATATCCTTTTTATCTGTGGTGGTGCCTTTGACGGTCTTGAGAAGATTATCGAGAATCGTATTGGTAAAAAGTCCATTGGTTTCCAGGCAGATATTGTGGAGAAGAGGAAGAAGGATCTCGGTGCCCTGCTGGCCCAGGTACTTCCGGAGGACTTTGTGAAGTTCGGTCTGATTCCCGAGTTTATCGGACGTGTGCCGGTAAATGTTTCCCTCAATCCTCTCGATGAAGATGCCCTGATCCAGATACTGACCCAGCCCAAGAGTGCCCTGGTAAAGCAGTATCAGAAGCTGTTCGAGATGGATGGCGTGGAGCTCTTCTTTACGGATGAGGCCCTGGCAGCCATTGCAGAGAAAGCCATAGCCAGGAATACCGGTGCCAGAGGACTCAGGTCCATCATGGAGTCGGTGGTGCTGGATCTGATGTATCAGATTCCCTCTGATGAGCTGACGGCAAGCTGTACCATAACGGCTGAGCTTGTGCGGGGAGAGGGTGAGCCCCTGCTCACTTTCCATGATGAGCCTGTGGCGGCTAAGCCCGTGCCCAAGAAGCACAGCAAAAAGAAAAATAATGACGAGATTGCCTGAGGACAGGGATATTGAAGTCCCCATCTGATAAGCGGGCAGGATAAAAACTTTACAGGCTGACACAAAGTGTGGGGATGACCGAGGTTTTCCCGGGGAAATAGCTGTGGCTATTCTCTATTTTGTGCCGGCCTTTTGCACATCAGCTAAACTGACAGATTTATGGAGGAATTGAATGGAGAAAAAGCTATTACCACTTTTAGCCTTGCGAGGGAAAATGGTATATCCGCAGACATCAACCTTCTTTGAAGTTGCCAGGCCCAGGTCCATCAAGGCGCTGGAGGAATCGGTCAATCATTTCCAGCAGATATTCCTGGTTAACCAGCGGGACCCTTCTTTAGACAAACCTGGTAAAGAAGACCTCTACCGGGTTGGGACAGTGGCAACCATCCTTCAGATGGTTAAGGCTGGCCAGGGTCTGCTCCGTGTTTTTGTAGAAGGCCAGTACAAGGCCAGGATTCTGGAATATATAGAGGGAGAAGACTCTTCCAAGGCCCTGGTGGAAGAGATTTTGCCCAAGCATTTTCCTGAAGATACAAACACAGAGACTGCTCTCCTCAGAGACTTAGAAGAGCAGGTGGAGTATTTCGGGGAGAGAAATAAAGGATTTCCGCCGCCCCAGCTCCAGAAAGCCATCGATGAGAAGAAGCTTTATCCCCTGATCAATGAACTGGCTTCCCAGCTGCCTTTCGAGATTGATAAGAAGCAGCAGATCTTAGAGGAGACTGATGTCATGAAGCAGGCGGAGATGCTCCTGATTATTCTCAGTGAGGAGTCTGCCATCAGTGATATCCGCAACGAGATTGCGGAGAAGGTCAAAAAAGGGGTAGACAAGAACCAGAGAGACTATCTGCTGCGGGAACAGCAGAAGGTGATCCGGGAGGAACTGGGTGAGGACGACATCGTCTCCGAGGCGGAAGAGTATCTGGAAAAATGTGAAAAACTGAAGGCTCCCAAGGAAGTGAAGGACAAGATCCGAAAGGAGATTAAGCGGTTTAAATCCATCCCCATCATGGCTGCTGAGAGTGCCATGATGAAGAACTATATCGAGAATATGCTGGAGATGCCCTGGAATAAGGCCTCCAGGGATAATAAGGACCTGAAGCAGGCCATGAGGATTCTGGAGGAAGACCATTATGGCCTTGAGAAGGTCAAAGAGAGAATCATGGACTACCTGGCTGTCCGGGCCCTCAACAAGGAGGGTGAAACTCCCATACTTTGTCTGGTGGGACCTCCCGGAACCGGAAAGACCTCTGTGGCCAAATCTGTGGCCAGGGCCTTGAATAAAAAGTATGTCCGCATTTCCCTGGGAGGCGTCAGGGATGAGGCAGAGATCCGGGGGCACAGAAAGACCTATATCGGGGCCATGCCCGGACGAATTGCCGAGGGAATCCGTCAGGCCGGCGTGAGGAATCCCCTTATGCTCCTTGACGAGATTGACAAGGTGAGCAGCGACTATAAGGGAGATACGGCCTCGGCCCTGCTGGAAGTTCTGGATGGAGAACAGAATGTGGCCTTCCGGGACCATTATCTGGAGGTTCCCCTGGACCTGAGCGATGTCCTGTTTATTGCTACGGCCAATGATTTGGGCCCCATCGCCAGACCCCTGCTGGACAGGATGGAGATTATTGAACTGTCCTCTTATACGGAGAACGAAAAGTTCCATATCGCGGACAAGTACCTGCTGGAAAAGCAGAGAAAGGCCAGCGGTATAAAAAAAGACCAGATCACTATACCCGATGAGATAATCTATAAGATCATCCGGTCTTATACCAGGGAGGCAGGTGTCCGTAACCTGGAGAGACAGATCGGCAAGATTATGCATAAAACTGCCCGTAAGATCATCGAGGGAGAAAAACAGGTGCTGGTGACAGAAGATAATCTGGAAGAACTGCTGGGTATTCCCCTTTATGAAGAAGATGACCAGGCGACGAAGCCCCAGGTGGGTGTGGTCCGCGGCCTGGCCTGGACCAGTGTGGGTGGTGACACCCTGTCTATCGAGGTGAATATTATGCCCGGAAAAGGCCGGCTGAAGCTGACCGGCCAGATGGGAGATGTGATGAAGGAGTCGGCAGAGATCGGACTAAGCTAAATCCGGTCTATTGCCAGAAGATATGATATCCCTGAGGATTTCTTTGAGATGCATGACATCCATCTTCATATCCCGGAGGGGGCTGTTCCCAAGGACGGGCCCTCGGCAGGTATTACCATGGCCCTGGCTATTCTGTCAGCCATAACCGGAATTCCGGTCCGCGGTGACCTGGCCATGACCGGTGAGGTGACTCTGCGGGGCAGAGTACTGCCCATCGGAGGCCTTAAGGAGAAACTTCTGGCGGCCAAGACAGCCGGTATGAAGGAGGTTCTGGTGCCGTCGAAGAACAAGAGGCATGTGCTGGAGCTGGATGCGGAGATTACAGAGGGCATGGTGGTCACCTATGTGGATTCCATGGAAGAAGTGATCCCAATTGCCATGGTGAAGGAAAAATAAGTGATCCTTATTGCCATGGTGAAGGGAAATAAGTGATCCCCATTGACATGGTGAAAGGAAATAAGTGATCCCTATTGCCATGGTGAAGGGAAATAAGTAATCCCCATTGCCATGGTGAAGGGAAAATAGCAGATGGCTGACTGGGCCGGTTTTGAACCGGCCCTTTAAAAAGGAGTTATATATGGTTATTAAAGAGGTAAGTCTGGAGACTGTCTGCGGAATCACCAGCAAGCTGCCTGACAATCAGCTGCCGGAGGTGGCCTTTGCCGGCAAGTCCAATGTGGGTAAATCCTCCCTGATCAATGCTATGGTCAACAGGAAGAAGCTGGCCAGGACCTCAGGTCAGCCAGGTAAGACCCAGACCATAAATTTCTATAATGTAAATCATGAGATGTATATCGTGGACCTGCCCGGCTATGGTTATGCAAAGATTTCCAAGTCCGTCTCTGCAAAGTGGGGACCCATGATCGAGAATTATCTGCACACTTCCAGACAGCTCAGGATGGTTTTCCTGCTCATAGACATCCGCCATAAGCCGACAGATAATGATGTCCAGATGTACCGCTGGATTCTCTCCAACGGTTTTTCACCGGTCATTGTAGCTACCAAGCTTGATAAGATAAAAAAGAGTCAGGTTTCCAAACAGCTGAAGCTGGTCAAGGAGACTCTTCATGTCATAGACGGGGTGCCGGTTGTACCCTTTTCTGCGGTCACCAGGCAGGGAAGAGACCAGATCTGGGATCTGATTGAGACCTATGCTTTAGACCGGGAAGAAGAGGAAGAGGAACCCTTAACTGAATAGAGAAAATGTATTATTAACTGAATAAATCTTATTAGCAGAGTTAAAAAAAGCGTCACATGGGATACCCCATTCATTTTTAAATGGGCAGATCCTATGGGACGCTTTTTCTATCTGTTTTACCTGATCCTTTTCGATCAATGAGGCGTCCGCTTTAGCGGGACAGCCTTTGTCTGCATCCTATTGTACTTTGATCTCAACCTTGTCCATGGCCTCAAAGAGCAGTTTCTGGGCTTCCTCTAAGGTCTGGCCTTTGGTGATAATGTGGCCAATCCGGTGGGGGCCGACCCGGAACTGATGAACCTGATCGCCAGGCTGGTAATCAAACTGGATTTCAACGATATTTTCACTGGGCTCATTGTGGTCGGCCTGGGCCTGGATGATCCCGTCCCTGTCGCTCATGAGCAGGTGGCTGGCATTGGGGGTGTAAGGCCCGTCAATGGTGAAGTCCGGATTCTCTCCTAAGGCGGTGCGAAGGATCTTTTCGTAATAGTCAAAACCATAGTAGATGGCTGTCAGCTCTGCCAGCTCTGTAGCTCCGCAGCGTCCTCCCAGTTCCAGGACATAGGTTTTACCGTCTTTGAGGATGAAGTCAGCGTTGATGGCGCAGTTGTTGAGGCCCATGGCTTGGGCAGCCTTTCTCAGTTGTTCTTTGGCGTCGGCAACTACGTCCTGGTCAAGGTTGTAGGGGGCAAAATGGCCGATGGGGACACCTGTGTCCCCGTGGAAAACATAATCTCCGTGGGGGAGGATAAATTCCAGATTATTGTTATAGACAAAGGCCTGGGCTCCGAATTCCTCTCCCTCTACAAATTCTTCGATGATAAAGTAGTCCTTGCGGGTGTTGTCCCGGACATAGTCTCTTGCTGAGGGGAATTCTTCCAGACTGTCAACCCGGCGGATTCCCCGGCTGCCTGATGAATCCACTGACTTGAAGATCAGTGGAAAGTCCAGGCCGGCTACAGTGGAGGGGATATCCGGGTCATCGAGGGCCACCTTTCTGAACCTGGCTGTCCGGACCCCATATTCCTCATAGCGGGTCTTCATTTTCATCTTATCGACGGCAATCTGGGCTGCCTCATAGGAGAGACCGCAGAGACCCAGCTCATCACAGACTCTTCCGATGGTGATAACACAGACATCAGTGCCGGTAGTGACGATACCGTCGATGCCCTCTTCTCTGGCTATGGTAAGGATTTTTTCATCGTCTACAGTATTCTCATAATAGACCTTGTCCGCCAGGGCGAAACCGGGATAATTACCCGGTATGCTCACAACGATGGTGTAAAGGCCCATTTTCTTAGCTGTTTTAATCAGTGGAACCTGGTAGATACCGGCGCCAAGAATCATAATTTTCTTCATGGTTTATCATTCTCCTTGAATAGTGCGGCGGTCATTTTTTCAACTGCCGCCTGCCTGGTCGGCATTAGTTTTTTTCAATCTGTAACTCGTCCTTA
>CAMOZD010000053.1 GCA_946630645.1 uncultured Lachnospiraceae bacterium | reverse complement strand
AATCCGATGGCCTGTGACAGAACTTGTTAGATAAACAGGAGAATGTATTATGTATGAATGTATTAACTGTGGAGCTGCCCTGCGCTTTGATATAGACAGCCAGCAGCTTCACTGCGATTATTGCGATTCCGATTTTGACCCCCAGACCTACCGGGTCAATGAAGAGGCCGGGCCGGGATCCTATACCATGGAAGTGGACCGGCCTGCAGGAGAGTTTCCTTTAGAGGACCATGAGGCAGAAGACGAGTCTGCCGGGAATGAGTCTGTGGGAACGGGGTCTGCAGTAGATGAGTCTGCGGGAACGGGGTCTGCAGTAGATGAGTATGTAGAAACAGAGTCTGCCGGGGGCCAGTCCTTAGAGACCGGGTCTGCCGGGGACATGCCTGCCGGGGACCCGTCTTCTGAGGATGTGGCTGCCCGGACAGAAGAGAAGCCCCGGCCGGTGACCCAGACCTACAGAGTCTGCGTCTATACCTGTCCCAACTGTGGCGGAGAACTGCTGACCACGGACGAGGCCATCACGGGCTTTTGTCCCTACTGCGGCTCCTTTGCCATGCTTACCAAAAAGCTTCGCCAGGAGACCCGGCCCATGAAGATTATTCCTTTTAAGCAGACCAAGGAGGATTGCAAAAAGGCCTACAAGTCCCATACCAGGGCCATGATCTATACCCCCAGGAAGATGAAGGACGCAGAGGCTCTGGAGACCTTCCGGCCGATCTACATGCCCTTCTGGATGTATAATTATTCTTTTGCCGGGGACTACAGGCTTGTGGGTGTGAAGGAATACAGCAAGGGAAAATACGATATTACGGAATATCACCGCCTTACCGGTCATGTGGAAAGTAATTGCCGGGGCGTTTTCCATGATGCTTCGTCCAGCCTGGACGATGAGATCAGCAGGGCAGTCCTGCCCTACGACACGGAGGATATGAAGGATTTCCAACCCTCCTATCTCTGTGGTTTTTATGCAGACTCAGGGGACGTGGACAGCAAGGTCTACCAGGAGGAAGCAGATAAATTTGCCATGGATACCATGGTAACCAGACTGGGTAAGGAAGTGGTCTATGAGAAATTCGACACGGTCAGGGCTCCCGGCAATAAGCCCGTGGCAAAGGACCTGGCCATGACTAAGGAAGAGGTCTCCAGTGTCCTTTTACCCGTCTGGTTCCTTACTTACCGCAAAGACGGCAGGGTTGCCTATTCTGTGGTCAACGGACAGACCGGCAAGGTGACGGCAGACCTGCCAGTGGATATCGGCCGCTTTCTGATCGGTTCCCTGGTGACGGCCCTCCCCTTTTACTGGCTGCTGAACTTGTTTCTGGCAGTGATCCCAAGATACCTGCTGGCTTTTTCCGGCCTGCCGGCCCTGCTGGTGGCTGCTGTTTATATGATTGCTGTCAACAGTATCTATGAGAGAGATCATAAGCTGAATGATGCCGGGATTACATCCCTGTGGTCAAAGAAGAAGATGAAGGAAGAGAAAGAGAAAAAAGAAACCGTTGACAATCTGACGGCCGTCGCGGTTCTTGGAATGGTGATTATGCTGATTCTATGGGGAGTTTGTATCTTTACTGAGATGAGGATGGATTCCTGGCTCTCCTCCCTGGTTACTATTATAGCAGCGGGTGTTATGATTGCAGGAGTGCCTTCAGGCTTGCGTTACTGGGACCAGAAAAGGCTGGTTAATGATTCTTATGTTTTGCTGGCCGCAATCATCTTGTCCAGGTTGCTGCTGCTGGTGAATCCCCATGATGACATCTATTATTATGCAGGGACGATTATTCTTTATGGTTTTATCCTTTATACCCTGATCCAGCTGATTCGGGAGTATAATCTTATAACTACCCGGCCACTGCCCCAGTTTGACAGACAGGGCGGGGACACCAGCGCACCGGTATAAAGGGGAGGACAGATATGTTTAAGTTGGGAAAAAAGAAAAAAAATAAAAAAGGAAAGGCCTGGATTAAGCCGGTGAAGCAGCCAAAGCCTCCTAAGGCGCCAGGGAGGCCCACAGCAGCCGCTAAGAACAGGCAGCTGCGTATAAAAGCATCCTCCGGTCAGGCTCTGCTGAATCTGCTGCGGGCCGGCAGCAGGCCTGGAAGTAAAAATAATAATCAGGACCTGCTAAAAAAGGAAGCCAGGAAGACCCTGGCCCGGGATATCAGGATAAGCAGCCTGCAAAGCTTTGGTAAAACCAGTGGTGGGAGACTTTTGGCCCTGGCCCTGCAAAAACTCTTGACGCTGTTTACCCTTGTCAGCCTGGTTATGGGTTTGTCATTACTTACCGTTTTCAGTGTCAGGGCGGCCAGTCTTTCACCCACAGCCCGGAAAGCATCCAGCTTGCCTACCATGGTTCAGAAAGCAGCCCCTGATTTGAGGGCAGAAGCTGGCATGGAAGATACCGGAGAGGATAGCGGAGCAGGAGCATATACAGAGCCAGAGCAGGAACCTGACCAGGTCCCAGACCCGGACCAGCTTGTGGAGACCGCTTTCATAGAAGGTCTTAAAGATTCCAACCAGGTGGTTATCTATGATAACGCAGACCTGCTGACCCCAGGTCAGGAGCAGGCCCTCCTGACCCATATGCTGCCCGTCAGTGAGTATGGTCATGCGGCTTTTATCAGCCGCAGCCAGGTTGACGGGTCTACGGGATATTATATTGAGACCACTTTTCGCCAGCTTTATGGCTCAGCAAGTGCCGTGATTTTTCTCATTGACATGGATAACCGGAATATCTGGATCTACAGTGACGGACAGATTCATGATGCCATTACCAATTCCTATGCGGAGACCATCACGGATAATGTTTACGGTCTGGCAGGCCAGGGTGATTACTATGGATGCGGGGCAGAGGCCTTTGACCAGATGGCCCGTCTCCTGGCAGGCCAGTCCATAGCCAGGCCGGCCAAGTATGTCTGTAATGCCCTGCTGGCCTTTATCCTGGGAGTGATTGTCAATTATATTATTATACAGATTATAGCTATCAAGACTGAGCCAGGCGATGAAAAAATCCTGGAGGCTATTCATTTCACAGCAGAAGTCACCGAGCCTTCATCGAAACTCACCAGAAAAGTAAAAAAGAAGAAAGAGTCATCCGGAATCCGGGGCGGCATAGGCGGCGGCGGAGGCGGCGGCGGAGGCGGCGGAGGCGGTGGAGGCCATGGTTTCTAGGCCATCTGCTCCAGCCACCAGGCTCCATTTGAAATAGAAATGCTGACCGGAAAAAGGGAAGGAGGAAGTTGCCGTGGATCAAAAAGAGGAATATAGCAAGGAAACCATGACAGAAGGCCAGCCTTCCCAGGGTAAGGCCAGTAAGCCAGAGGAGGAAACCGCCCTGGAAAGCCTGGGCAGTAAAGAAAAAAGCAGCAGGGAGAAATCCTTTAAAGAGATGAGGACAGAAGAAAATATTAAAGAGAAAAAAGAAACAGCTAAGACTGAAAAAACAGAGAAGACAGGAGGAAAAGCAGACGCGGTCGGAACCGGCAAAGAGAAGGGTTCAAAACAAAAAGCAGAGAAAGTAGAGTCCGGTAAAAAGGACAAGTCAGGAAAAAAGTTTTTGAAAACCGGCTTTTTGTCCCGCGAAAAGACAGAGAATGGAGACAGTGGGAAAAACATCAGATATAAGAATGGTTTAAGAAAAGCAATATTTGCTGAGATTGTTTTTATGCTGGTCTTTATAATGAGTATATTTGCCCTGCAGATTTTTCTTGCCCTGGTGACATTCACTAATGATATCAAGAGAAGTGAGAAGCATATCAAGGATAATTACCAGGACACTATTGCGGAAAGGGACCAGGCTGTACGAAGTATCGATGAACTCTGTTTCGGCCAGGTGGGCTTATGCGCGGAGATAGCCAGACTGCTGGGAAAAGAGGACCTGGACATGGCCAGGGTCCAGCAATTTTTTGGACTTGATAATTATTATGTTCTGGACAGAGAGGGCAATGTGAAAGAAACCAGTAATCCGGAGACCGTCGACTTTCATCAGGGAGACCTGGTCCGGCTCTATAACCCTGATATGGAAGATGATTACTATCATTATAACGCTGTGATCCGCCAGGGGGCAGATGGGGAAAAACACCGGTGCTATTCCTCCATTTACCAGGAGACCTTTGAATCATGGAAGGATAATAGGGATATCATCGTTTTTGAGGTTGATCCTTCCGTTATAAAAATGATAGAAGAGGAAACTATGTCCATGGAGACTCTGCTGATCAATGAATCTGTGGGTTATGACGGTTTTGCCTTTGCCATCGACAGGGAGACAGGAGAGTTTATTTATAAACCGGAGAAGATGGAGGGGGATTCAACAGAGATACCGGCTCAGAGCCTGGCAATGCTGAAGGCAGACTCCGTATCTATTTTCCCCATGGATGACAATATCTATATTGTCAAGTCTTTCCTTGTCAATGAAGATGTCCTGGTATGTCTTACCATTACTTTGCAGGAGATCTGGCACACCATTCTCATGTCCAGCTTTGGTGTTATTCTCGTCTTCTTTGTCATCAGCTCCCTCATAGTAACCTACTCCGTCCTTTTGGAGGAGGATTATCTCCGCAAAAAGAACAAGGGAAGCTGGAAGCCCATTTTAAAGGGGTGGATTTACTATAACCGTAGTATCGGGGAAAAGATTATTTTATTTTCTGTATTAGGATTGATTATTATGGCTATGTCCACGGTCTATTTCCAGACTCTTCTGGTACTTTCCAAAAGGTCCCAGAACGCTATGGAGATTGCCTCTGATGCGGTCTCTTCTGTTAAAAGGAAGAAGCATTACAGTGATCTTGTAAAAGACGAAGGTGAAAAAATTGAGCTTATTACCTTCCTCTATATGACCGATGGTCTTGGCAAGTATGATAAATTAGATAACAAAACATTAAAGACAGTTCTGGTATCCTCTAATATCAGGGCGGCTACAATCTTTGATGCTGACATGGATGAGATTCTCTATACCACCAGCAATTATATTCCCCGGGCGGTAAAAAAAATGGAGGGGACGGAAATATTCGATACCGTCCAAAGGGAGATCGAGCTCTATAACTATTATACAGGGGAGCCTTTTGTCATGACCAATCCTGGTAATGAGACTATAAATCTCCAGTATTTTGGCTGGAAGGATCAGATGAAGGACGGGACGGAATATGTGTTCCTCTGCCTCTTCGAGACTGATTTTGTAAAGACCATACAGGACAGCACTATTCTGAAAAGTGTCCTTTCCAAGATTGAAACCGGCGATGGGGGAAAAGCCTGGTCAGTCTCTAAAGAAGACAGGACCATCTCTTATTTCCCCAACAGTGCAGTAATCGGGAAAAAGATCAGTAAATATGGTCTGAAAAAAAGTCAGCTGGAAAATGATTATAATGGATATATCACACTCAATGGGAAGGTATATTATGCCGCGGTGAAAGAGACCGATGATAATTATATATTTGTCACGGTTCCATGGCGGAATATCATGAGTGACAGATTGCCCATGCTGGTGGTTACTCTTTTGTCAGCTTTCCTGGTATTTCTCCTTCTATACCTGCGGATTGCCTTTGAGAGGAAGGTGGAGGAAAGAGAGTATATATACCCTGCCAGGAAAAGGAACGAGACGGCGGAGAGTATTATTATAAAAGTGATGCGACAGGACCTGGTCATAGCGGCTGCCTGTGTCTGCATCCTGGAGTTGTTTGCCTATAATTTCCTGGAAGATGATAATATCGTCAGATATATTTTCTATGGAAACTGGAATAAAGGCCTTAATATATTTTCTCTTACCCAGTGTATTGTGACCATTTGTAAAGGTGTTATTGTCATCAGTTTCCTGATCTGGATGCTGAGATCCCTGGAGTCTATTTTTTCCAGTGCGGGATCCACTGTATGCCGGCTGCTGGCCAGCCTGCTCAAATACGTGGGTGTCCTGGTGATTGCCTTCATGAGTATCGCCTGTTTCGGGGTAAATCCCTCAACCCTGGTAGCCTCCTTTGGTATTTTGACTACGGTTATAGGTCTTGGTGCCAACAGCCTGCTGCAGGATATTTTTGCCGGCCTCTTCATTATTTTTGAGGGAGACCTCAAGGTCAATGATGAGGTTCTTCTGGGAGATACCAGGGCCAAGATTGTGGAGATTGGAATCAGGACAACCAAGTTCAGAGACCGCTTTAATAATACAAGGATTATTAACAACAAAAATATTATTGACATTACAACCCGGACCAAGGGAGCCCACAGGCTGTTCTATAACCTTAAGATTGATAAAAGTATTCCATCAAGTCAGGTGGAGGAAGTTCTTGACAGCGCTCTGGCCTATCTCAAGGACCGCTATCCTGAATATGTGATGGATGTGGAGAACCGGGGAATTATTCTTGGCGGTGAAGACTATATGCAGTACCGTTTTGTGGTCCGGACCAAGGAAAGGCTTAAGGATAAGACCGATCTTATGGTAAGGGAGGAAGTCGGCGGTATCCTGGAAGAGAGCGCCATTCCGGTTCTGGAGTGGTCCTAGGTCCGGCCCGGTCAGCCCGGCCAATTATTCCCGGGCCGGACCTGCTGAGCTTGCCCAGCCTGGTCTGCCAGTCTTATGACAACTTTAATATTTTGGTAAAACTGTCGAAGAATTATCAGATATCGACAGAAATTCTCTTGCAATCTTGACAATATTATCAATGTGGGTTAGACTTTTGTTAGGGATATTAACCTGTTTTGTGACTAACTTCAGGAGGTTTATTATGAAAACTTGTAGGATATTATGTGTTTGCAGTGTAGGACTTATTACATCTAATATGGTGGCAGCAAGATTGACAGATAAGCTGGCGGAAAAGGGCTGGGAGGCTACGACCCAGGTAACCACACCCGACGAAGTACGGGCTGAGCTTGCTGACGCGGATTATGACCTGATTGCCTGTGTATCCCATGTATATGAGGATTTTGATGTGCCTAAGGTGAACGCCCTGGGTCTGCTGGCGGGTACAGGCGTGGATAAGGTAGTAGAGGATTGTCTTGCAATCCTTGAAAAGAAATAAAGATCAGCTGACCAGAAAGGGCAGCCCCGTGAAGGAGAAGGCTTGTGTGCCTTTGCCTCCAAGGGACTGCCCTTTATTATTTTGCCTGGATACTTTCTGATAATTCTTAAAAGACAAGGTTTAGACGGCCGGGACGGCCGATAACTGTACTTTATTAAAGAAGAGGAGTGAAAAGTCTCAGTACGGAGAGAAGCATCTCCTTGAAGACGCCGTTTTTGATGTCACCCTTTTCTATTCTTTTTGATACCCTGAGTGCGTCCAGATAATCATCCCTGATATCCAGTATTTTTTTGGAACCGTAAAGGTAGGTGCCATTCTCAAAATGCAGGTAGAGACTCCGGTAATCCAGGTTGATGGTGCCCACAGTGGCAACCTTGTCGTCAGACACAAAGACTTTGGCGTGGACAAAGCCCGGCGTGTATTCGTAGATTTTTACGCCGCCCTTCATCAGGGCCGTATAATAAGAC
>CAMOZD010000052.1 GCA_946630645.1 uncultured Lachnospiraceae bacterium | reverse complement strand
TATCAACGTTCTTCAGGGTGAGAGACAGTTCGCCCGCGATAACAAGACCCTCGGCCAGTTCCGCTTAGACGGAATCCCGCCTGCAATGAGAGGTGTTCCGCAGATCGAGGTAACCTTCGATATCGACGCCAACGGTATTGTAAACGTATCCGCCAAGGATCTTGGTACTGGCAAGGAGCAGCATATCACAATCACAGCCGGATCCAACATGTCCGACGAAGAGATTGATAAGGCTGTCAAGGAAGCAGCTGAGTTTGAGGCAGCTGACAAGAAGAGAAAAGAAGCCATCGATGCAAGGAATGATGCTGACAATATGGTATTCCAGACAGAGAAGGCTCTTGAGGAAGTGGGCGACAAGGTAGACCCGGCTGAGAAGACAACAGTCCAGGCCGACATTACAAAGATCAAAGAGATCCTTGACCGCACTACTCCTGAAAACATGAGCGAGGCAGATGTCAACGAGATCAACGAGGCCAAGGAGCAGATGATGAAGGATGCCCAGTCCCTCTTCGGAAAAATGTATGAGCAGACCCAGGCCGGACAGGCAGGCCCCGGACCTCAGCCAGGACCCCAGGCCGGACCTGCAGGTGCTGACGATGATATCGTAGATGCTGATTTCACAGAGGTAGACTAATATAAATGTATAAAAGGTTTTACGGTTGCTGACAGCCTGGCCGGATTCCTGCCTGAAAGGACCAGCCGCTAAAAAAGTCAGACGACCGGATCCATAACCGGTTCTAATCTACAACATGAAATAGTTAAGAGAGGTGACAGGCTGGTCCTGTCCCCTCTCTATTGCATTGTTACGGCTTGTTGTCCGTATCAAAAAGGCGGAATATTTTGACTTGAAACGGGAGGATTTTAAGGTCCTATCCTGCTTCCGCCGGTCTTCTGGTATGAGAAAGGAAGGACTATGGCAGATAAAAGAGACTACTATGAGGTGCTCGGCGTCAGCAAGACTGCGTCAGAGGATGAAATAAAAAGAGGTTACCGGAAGGTGGCAAAGAAGTATCATCCGGATATGAATCCCGGGGATAAAAATGCAGAGGAGAAATTTAAGGAGGCGGCTGAGGCCTATGAGGTTCTCAGCGATCCCGAAAAAAGGGCCAAATATGACCAGTTCGGCCATGCTGCCTTTGAGCAGGGCGGCGCCGGTGGTCCCGGCGGTTTCGGCGGCTTTGACTTCAGCGGTGATATGGGAGACATTTTCGGAGATATCTTTGGGGATATGTTCGGCGGCGGCAGGAGCCGGAGAGGCAGACAGAACCAGCCAAGACAGGGAGCCAATCTACGGGCGGCTGTCCGGATTACCTTTGACGATTCCATCAGGGGCGTAAAGAAGAAGCTCAATATCGCTCTCAAGGAAACCTGTAAAACCTGTGGCGGCAACGGCTGCAAGCCGGGTACCAGTCCGGAAAGCTGTCCCAAGTGTAACGGAACCGGCCAGGTGGTTTACACTCAGCAGTCCATGTTCGGCATGGTCCAGAATGTCCAGCCCTGTCCTGACTGTAACGGAACCGGCCAGTTTATCCGTAATAAATGTAGTGATTGTTCCGGAACCGGCTATGTCAAGGTCCGCAAGGAGATCGAGGTAAATATTCCTGCCGGTATCAACAATGGCCAGAATGTCCGTATCACCGGCAAGGGAGAGCCGGGCATCAATGGCGGTCCCAGAGGAGACCTGCTGGTAAATGTTTCCGTGTCCCGTCATCCCAAGTTCCAGAGACAGGATTTCGATATCTTTTCTACCGAATCCATCACCTTTTCCCAGGCAGCCCTGGGTGCCACCATCAAGATTGATACCGTAGACGGTCCCATCGACTATACCATCAAGGCCGGTACCCAGACCGATACCAGAGTAAGACTCAAGGACAAGGGTGTTCCTTCTCCCACCAATAAGAACCTGAGGGGTAACCACTATGTCACCCTGGTTGTCCAGGTTCCTGAGCGGATGACAGAAGCCCAGAAGGAGGCCCTGCGCCAGTACCAGATTGCCATGGGCGAGGTCAGGGACCCCAATTCCTCCGACAGTACAGAGCCCACAGAGAAGAAAGGCTTTTTCGGCGGCAGGAAAAAGAAGTAGCCGGCAGAGGAAGTATATAATAGCAGCTGACACTCCTAAAAGACTTTGAAAAGCCTGCATTTTCTGCTATAATATATCTGACAGTCTATGGCCCCGGCAACCCCCTGCCACGCAGGGAAGCTGATGGAGAAGGACATGTTTAGAATATGTGGATGCCGGATGTAGGGGGCGCGTCCCTGGATAAAAGGAGTGTTATCATTGAGAGAACTGAAAGATTATGTAACTGATATTCCGGATTTTCCGGAGCCTGGTATTATATTCCGTGACATAACGACCATGCTGCAGAATCCTGAAGGCCTGAAGCTCAGTATCCATGAGCTGATGCACTGTCTGGAAGGCCTGGAGTTCGATGTGATTGCCGGTGCTGAGTCCCGGGGCTTCCTTTTCGGTATGCCTCTGGCCTACAATAAGAGCAAGGGCTTTATCCCGATCCGCAAGAAGGGCAAGCTGCCCAGAGAGACCGTGGAGAAGGAGTATGCCCTGGAGTACGGCACAGCTACCATCGAGATGCATAAGGATTCTATTTTCCCGGGACAGAGAGTAGTTCTGGTAGACGATCTTCTGGCTACAGGAGGAACTGCCAAAGCAGCCATCGACCTGATTGAGCAGCTGGGCGGCGTTGTTGTTAAGGTTCTTTTCGTCATTGAGCTGGCAGGCCTTAAGGGCCGTGATAAGCTGCAGGGTTACGATGTGGATTCTGTGATTGTTTACGAAGGCAAGTAATCATCCTGTTGTTTATGAACAAAACTATAAGAGGAAGCTGAAGGTTTTGAAAGAAATCTTCAGCTTTTTTTATGGTCTGGTCATGGGTCCGACTGAACCGGACCGGTTACCTGCTTCTGCAGCATGGAAAAAAGTTCTTCCCAGACAGAATGAATAATTCCTCTGCAAATCCTGCGATTTCTTTACAAAAGCAGGGGAATGATGTATTATGAAATAGACGAAAACTAATCTCAAAACTTTATAGGAGCAGGTGGAAATAAAGTGGAATATATGAATTTATTGCAGAGAATTGATCATAAGTCGGCAGAATTCAGCAAGGGGCAGAAGCGACTGGCCCAGTACATCATGGAAAATTATGATATCGCTGCGTATCTCACAGCATCCAAACTGGGAAAAGAAGCCGGAGTCAGTGAGTCTACGGTAGTCCGGTTTGCCTACCAGCTTGACTATGACGGCTATCCGGAATTGCAAAAGGCCATCCAGGTTATCGTGAAGACCAATTCCAATTCACTCCAGCGTATGCTGCTGTCTACTAAGAGATATCAGGAAAAGGGAATCCTTAAGAGCGTCATGATCACTGACGCCGAAAGGCTTCGGGACACCATCCACGGCGGTGTGGATGAAAACCAGTTCAACAAGGCGGTGGACATGATCAATGAGAGCCGGAGACTTTACATCCTCGGCGCCAGAAGCGCTGCCTACCTGGCAGGCCTCATGGGCTACTATTTTAAAATGTTATTTGACAATGTCATCATAGTAGACGCCAACTCTACCTCTGAGACCCTGGAGCAAATCTATAATATCGGCAAGGAAGACGTCATGGTCGGGATTACATTTCCCAGGTATTCCAAGAGAACAATCTGCGCCCTGGAATATGCCAAGAACCATGGTAGTAAAACCATTGCCCTCACGGACAATATGGAGTCTCCCATCGCCGAATATGCAGACTGCTGTCTGATCGCCAAGTCGGATGTGATGACGATTATCGATTCCCTGGTATGTCCTTTAAGTGTGGTCAATGCCCTGGTGACAGCGGTAGCCCTGCTGAGGAAGGATGATGTGGAAAAAAGGCTCATGGCTCTGGAAGAGCTCTGGAAAGAATATGATGTCTATAACAGGAGTATTAAATAATGAAAACCATAATTATTGTGGGTGGAGGGGCAGCCGGTCTAATGGCTGCCATTTCTGCGTCCGGCCAAGGGAGGTCCGTGACGGTCATTGACCATAATGACAAGGCTGGCCGCAAGCTTTTTATTACTGGTAAGGGCAGGTGCAATATCACCAATGCCTGCCCTCCGGAGGAATTCCTGGGCTCCGTGGTCACCAATTCCCGCTTCCTCTACAGTGCCTTCAGCAGGTTTTCCAACCGGGACATGATGGCCTTCCTGGAGGAGGAAGGCCTGGACTTAAAGACTGAGCGGGGTCTCAGGGTCTTTCCCCAGTCCGATCACTCCTCTGACGTAATCAGGACCCTGACCGGGGCCTGCCGGCGCAGGGGAGTCCGCTTTGAATTCGGCTGTCATGTGGAAGAACTTCTTTTCGAAGCGATGACTGCTGCCGGTGGAGAGAGGACCGGCAGTGGAAATACTGCCCAGGCCAGCAGTGGAATCGAACAGGCAGCCAGTGACCAGACCATTCTCCAAAAGAAAGCGGGCCATAAGAAGACTGGGAAAGGGAAGAGCAGCAGGAATAAGAGCAGGAAGGGGCCGGAAAAAAGAATCGCCGGAGTCCGCCTTTCCGATGGAAGAACCCTGGCCTGTGACGCCTTGATCCTGGCTTGTGGAGGGGCCTCTTATCCTGCCACCGGCGCCGATGGCAGCGGTTATGACCTGGCCCGGTCAGCCGGCCACCGGATTACAGACATCCAGCCCTCCCTGGTACCCTTCGAGATGGAAGAGACCTGGTGCAAGGACCTGATGGGCCTGTCCTTAAGAAATATATCTATCCGGATCAAGAGCGGCAAAAAACTGGTTTATGAAGGTTTTGGGGAATTTCTTTTTACCCACTTTGGAGTCAGCGGCCCCCTGGTTCTCACAGCCAGCACCAGACTGGGTCCCTACTGGAAGGACCTGAAGCAGGGCAAACTAAAGCTGCTGCTGGACCTGAAGCCGGCCCTGGACTACGACCAGCTTGACAAGCGGTTTTTAAGAGAATTTGACACCTGGAGAAATAAAAACATTTCCAATCTCATGGACAGCCTCCTCCCCAGAAAAATGATTCCTGTATTTCTGGATCTCTGTGGCATAGCGGCTGATAAAAAGGTCAGGGATATCAGTAAACAGGAAAGAAAACATATGGAGGAAATGATGAAAAACCTTCCTATGCAGATCAAAAGTCTTCGGAACTTTGATGAGGCTATCATTACCAGAGGCGGGGTAGCCGTCAGGGAAGTGGACCCGGCTACCATGGCTTCCAAAAAGACAGCAGGACTCTATCTCTGCGGGGAAATGCTGGATGTAGACGCAGTGACAGGCGGCTTTAACCTGCAGATTGCCTGGTCAACCGGTTATGTGGCAGGAAAATCCTGCACAATGGAACATCCTGAATAATAGATGGTGCCGGATATCGGGAAGACCGGTAAATAGTAAGATCTTAATAATAGGAAAACCTGTAAATAGTAAGATCTTAATAATAGGAAGACCTGTAAATTATTAGGGTTTATACTATTTTTGGAAGTGAATAAAAAAGTTCTTTGCAATTTATTTCATCTGTGCTAAACTGTGATAGTGTGGCTGTCTGTCACCAAAGGCAGACTGTCCGGAAAACTGGAGGATTAGGATATGTACAGTATCGCGATAGATGGTCCGGCGGGAGCCGGCAAGAGCACCATAGCCAGGGCCATAGCAAAAAGAATCGGATTTATCTATGTCGACACAGGCGCCATGTACCGGGCCATCGCCTTATATTTTCTGAGAAAAGGCGTGGACGGCCACGACAGGGAGGCTGTGGCCGCAGGATGTCCGGATATCAGAGTGACCCTGGATTATGACAGCGAGGGGAAGCAGCAAGTTATTCTGAACGGGGAGAATGTCAGCGGATCAATCCGCACGCCGGAGGTAAGCAATATGGCCTCCCTAACATCGGCTATTCCCGAAGTCCGGGCTTCATTGCTTCAGCTGCAGAGAGACCTGGCGGCGACCAGTAATGTGCTCATGGATGGCAGGGATATCGGTACCCACGTCCTTCCCCAGGCTACTCTTAAGATTTTTCTGACTGCCTCAGCGGATGTAAGAGCCAAACGTCGTTATGATGAGCTGGTGGCCGCAGGGACCCCCTGCAGCTATGAGCAGATCCGCAAGGAGATCATCCAGAGGGATAAGCAGGACACGGAGCGGGAGATCGCTCCCCTCAGACAGGCTGAGGACGCAGTCCTGGTGGACTCCTCCGACATGACAATCGACCAGGTGATCGAGGCAGTGATCCGGGAGTTTGACCGGGTCAAAGGACAGCAGTAAAGACCATCATTAAAGAACAAGTAACCCTTAGTTAGTAATCAGGTTTGTATTATATTAATTTGTTAGTCTATGGAAGTAAACGTTGCGAAATCCGCCGGCTTTTGTTTTGGAGTTAAAAGAGCTGTAGAGACGGTATACAGAGAATCGGCCCATCAGAATGTCTACACCTACGGACCGATCATACACAATGAAGAGGTAGTCGCTGATCTGGAGAGACAGGGTGTCCGGGTGATCCATGACATCTCAGAGCTCGCCGGCATCAAGGAGGGGACAGTAGTCATACGTTCCCACGGTGTCGCAAAAGAGATTTATGAGAAGATCGAGGCCGCCGGCCTGAGGCTGGTTGATGCCACCTGCCCCTTTGTCCGCAAGATTCATAAGATTGTGGAGAAGGAGAGCGGGGAAGGCAGACAGATTATTATAGTCGGTAATAATCATCATCCCGAAGTGGAAGGGATCGTGAGCTGGTGCCGGACAGATCCAATCGTAATCGAGAATCGAGACCAGGCAGAAATGCTTGAAATCGATGAAAAATCGAGGTTAACCATTGTATCACAAACCACATTTAATTACAATAAATTTCAAGATTTGGTTGAAATTATCTCGAAAAAGAGTTATGATATAAATGTTTGTAACACGATTTGTAATGCGACTGAAGAGCGTCAGGCTGAAACCAGACAGCTGGCCCGCAATTCGGATGCCATGATTGTGATTGGTGGCAGACACAGTTCTAATACTCAAAAGCTTTTTGAGATAAGTAAGAAAGAATGTAGTAATACTTATTATATACAGACAGTCCGTGATTTAAATATGGCGGACTTCTCAAATATCGAGTCACTCGGTATTACTGCAGGGGCATCCACCCCAAATAATATTATCAAGGAGGTTCATGAAAGCATGGCTGAAGATTTTGCACAGATGCTGGAAGAAAGTTTAGTGACAATCAAGACTGGTCAGGTTGTCAAAGGCAGTATTATTGACGTTAAGGAGGACGAGATCATCCTCAATATCGGATATAAATCAGAAGGTATTATTACCAGGAATGAATATTCCAATGATCAGAATTTAGACCTTACCACAGTTGCTAATGTTGGCGACGAGATGGAAGCAAAGGTTCTTAAGATGAACGATGGCGAAGGCCAGGTTCTCTTAACATATAAGCGCCTCAAGGCCGAGAAGGGTAACAAGAGATTAGAGGAAGCCTTCAACAATGAAGAGATCCTTAAGGCTCCTGTAACCAGAGTTTTAGATGGTGGTTTAAGTGTTATGGTCGAGGAGACCAGAGTATTTATCCCCGCCAGTCTCGTTTCCGATACATACGAGAAGAATCTCAAGAAGTATGACGGTCAGGAGATCGA
>CAMOZD010000051.1 GCA_946630645.1 uncultured Lachnospiraceae bacterium | reverse complement strand
AGCCGTCACCGATGATGCCGTTATAGCAGGTTAAGGTTCTCTGCCGGATGACATCAAGGACACCAAGCTGGTCAGCCAGGGCCCAGGTCTCTTCCTTATCAAGCCACATCAGGGGTGTGATGATGTCGAAAGGATAGTCCATAGCCAGATTCAAGGTTACATTAAGTGACTTGACAAAGACGTCCCGGCAGTCCGGATATCCGGAAAAATCGCTCTGGGATACGCCGGTGATAATATCGCTAATTCCCTTCTGCTTGGCAAAGACCGCGGCGTAGGAGAGGAAAAGATGGTTGCGGCCGTCCACAAAGCTGTTGGGTGTGCCGCTTTCGGGTGCTTCCTCGTCGACAGGGATGTCGGCCCGGGTCAGGGAGTTGGGAGCCAGCTGGTTTAAAAGACTCATGTCCATGATATACTGGTCTACACCATAGTCCCGGCAGATGGCTCTGGCACAATCCAGTTCCCCAATGTGCTTCTGTCCGTAGTCGAAGGAGAGAGCAAGCACTTTCTTATAACGTTCTAATGCCCAGAAAAGGCAGGTGGTGGAGTCCTGTCCGCCGCTGAAAACCACGACGGCAGCCTCTTTATTCTTCAGTTCCTGCATGTCAGCATATCCTCCATATTTCATCCGTCAAACTATCATCTGTCAGACCAGTCCTGGTCCAAACCAGCCGCCATTCAGGCAGTCTACTGGTTCATCATCATATAAAGCTTGTTCTGTATGGCAGGATTGGTCTCGAACTGGCCCCTCAGGGTGGTGGTCACCGTGGAGGAGGCCTCCTTCTTTATGCCCCGGGCAGCCATGCAGCTGTGGGTGCCATGGATGATGACAGCCACATCTTCAGATCCTGCAGCCTCGCTTACAATCTCAGCGATATCATTGCCCAGCCGTTCCTGCAGCTGCAGTCTCTTGGCTGCCATATCACAGATCCTGGCAATCTTGCTGAGGCCGATCACCCTGTCTGCAGGGATGTAGGCTACAGATACAGACATATCATACATCAGGGCAATATGGTGCTCACAGTAGCTGAATACAGAGATATCCTTGACCAGGACGATGTCCTCGTGGTCGGAGCTGACGGCCAGGTCATCTTTGAAAGACTTGTTAAACATGAGCGCAATCTCATGGTTGCTGTAGTTCATACCCTCAAATACTTCCTGGTACATACGGGCAACCCGGTCCGGGGTTTCCTTAAGGCCTTCCCGGTCGGGATCGTCGCCAAGGGCAATCAGAATTCCCCGGATATGATGTTTGATTGCTTCTTTATCGATTGCCATTAGTTCCTCCTTTATCAAAAAATACTGTCAGACGCCCCGTTTTGCCGGGTCCCAGATGAATTTATGCATCTGAAGCTGCAATCTGGCTTCTGTAAAATGATGGTCCATCATATACTGGACGATGTCTTTTGTGTCTATTTTGCCGAAGACGGCGCTCAGAAATATACCACACCGGTCTCCCAGGTCATGCTTGCTGCAGATCTGTCTGGCCCGGTCCAGGTCCTCCCTGCTGCCAACGACAAACTTTACGCTGTCATCCCCGGTCAGCATGGAGTAGTTGCCGGTCAGCATATGGTCTTCCATGCCGCTGCCTGGACACTTGTAATCAAGGGTAAATACAGGGCGGGGCCGGATGCTCTCAAAAGGAGAGATATCCACGCTTCCATTGGTTTCAATCTCCACCCGGTAGCCCGCCTTGCCCAGGGTCCTGATCAGGTCATCCACATGGTCCGTCAGCAGGGGCTCCCCTCCGGTGAGGGTTACATCCCTGACCTGGCTCTGGTCCAGCCAGGCCAGCAGGTCCTCTGTGGAGAGATACTCACAGGGGCAGCTGTTGCTGCAGGCCCAGGTAGTGTCACAAAAACTACAGTGGAGATTACATCCCCTGAGGCGGATAAAGGCGGCCAGGCGGCCGGCTTCAGCACCTTCCCCGTTGATACTGACAAAATGCTCCGCAACGGGATAGTGATAAGTTCTGCTTTTCTCCATGGTCAGTCCTCCCTGTAAGTGCAGCAGTTCGTCGGTGTCTCATAGACAGTCACGTCATAGACCGGGAACTGCCTTGCCCGGAATTCTTCATAAAAATGCCGGGAAAAACACTCGGAGGTCGGACGGAAGGGAACCTCTGTCAAAACAAGATCTTCTGCAGAGAGAGCCTCTATGGTTAAAGGCTTCAGGCTCCCTTTCTCATAAATGAGCGTATGGTCAAAATAGTCAGCCAGTTCTTTTAAGGTTTGTTTAAAGTCGCTGAAGTCCATGACCATGGCCCGGGATGAGCCTTCGCTTTTCAGTTCCTTTGATGCGATCCGGGCCACAACACGCCAGCGGTGTCCATGGATATTGGAGCAGGCACCGTCGTGCCCTTTGAGAAAGTGAGCGGCGTCAAAGGTTTGCTCAGTTGTCAATAGGTACATAGTCATTCCTCCAATCAAAAATAAAGAATACCATAAGGGCCGGCAGTCCCCGGCAAGGCATTCCTGATTATTATGAGAGGACAGAAATTCATGGAATAAAGTAAAAAATGCTGAGTCTGGTCCCAGCATGTAAAGACATTATTATCGTGAAATGCTGTCCTAGTTTTTTTTAATGACAGGATGGTACAAATGAACTGTCTTTTGGAGTTTAACACGGCTGCAACTTTTTGTAAAGGTTGAATGTTATCCATGGATTCTGTATAATATAGAAAATAAACCGTCCTTTAATAAGAGGGGAGAAAGAGATGACATTTGCCAGCAAAGCAAGACATACAGCCCATAATTTTAAAGGGCACCTGCATACTATCAACCACCACAAGCTGCTGGTTACCCGCATGTGTTTCCAGGTAGGACTCTACCGTCAGGGGCTGTGCCACGATTTGTCCAAGTACAATCCCAGGGAGTTCATTCCCGGTGTCAAATACTATCAGGGCCACCGGAGTCCCATTACCCAGGAGAAGGAGCTGAAGGGCTGTTCTGAGGGATGGCTTCACCACAAGGGAAGGAATCCCCACCATTTTGAGTACTGGATCGATTACAGCTTCCGCAAGGAATACAAGGACAGGAAGTACCTGATCGGGATGAAGATGTCCAAAAAGTATGTAGCGGAGATGGTCATTGACCGGATCTGCGCCAGCAAGAATTACCAGGGAGAGGCCTACAGGGATGACAGTGCCCTGGTCTATTATATGCGGGGAAGAGAAGTGATGCTCATCGATGAAGAATCAGATTATCTTGCCAGATATCTGCTGACCATGCTGGCAGAGAAGGGGGAAGATTACTTTCTTGATTATATGAAAAACCGGCTGCTTAAACATAAAGACAGGGATTACCATGTGGTGGATGGAAGGCTCTACCTGGATTGACAGAGAAGCTTTTCCTGAGAAAAAATAAACATTGATAATATTGGATATAATAAAAATCAGATAGACCTTGAAATTTTGAGAGGTTTGAGCTATAGTATAGCTATAAAACAGCCTGGAATGTTCGAGAGCCCCTGCTTGTTTGAACCTACATTTTTGATTCGGGAGATCTAAATTGTCCACATTGATGACATGCCTTTCCCTGGGATTGGAAGTCAGAGATCCGACTGCGATTACCCACCTGGCTGAGGCTAGGAATCAAATTAGCAGGATACGGCATTTTGGGCACGCGTTTTCTGCCGTCTCATTTTTATGGGGCGGCTTTTTGATACCAGGATTAGTTTACAGGAAGGGTGTCATGGGAGAAAAAAGATTAGTAAATCTATATCAGCTGGTCACGGACTTTATCAAGAAGTGCAGCGATGATCATGTGGGAGCCTTTGGGGCCATGGCGGCCTTCTTTATTCTATTGTCCGTCTTCCCATTTATGATTTTCCTCTTAACCCTGACCAGGTATCTGCCTTTTTCCAAAAATGACCTGATTATCTTTCTGACCAATACCCTCTCCTTTGAGAGTGACGTAATGATCAGGCAGGTGGTGAATGAGATCTACGGAAAGGCGGGAACCACTGTATCGACCATGTCTATTATCATGGCCCTCTGGTCTTCGTCAAGGGGAGTCTATGCCATTTCCCTGGGCCTTAATTCGGTATATGACATCGATGAAAACAGAAACTATTTTGTACTCCGTTTTGTCAGCATGATCTACACTGCCATTCTGGCCCTGCTCATTGCCATGGTCATGGTCATATGGATTTTTGGCAATACTCTCTATGATTATTTTAAAGAACGTTTTGTGGTCCTGGGTAATATTTTAGGCAGCATGGTTCACAAAAGACTCATATTTACAATTATAGTTATGACTATCGTCTTTATGCTGATCTACCAGTATATCCCCAACAGGAGGTCCCGTTTTACCCGTCAGCTGCCCGGTGCCCTGATTTGTTCCCTGGGCTGGATCATATGCTCCATAGGAACGGAATTCTACGTGAATAATTTTGGAAGCTTTTCCTATATCTACGGCAGCGTGGCAGGAATTATGGTAATCATCCTCTGGCTCTACCTGTGTATGTCTATCGTCTTCTACGGTGCGGAGATCAATTACTTCCTTGAGAATAAAAAGAACTATCACAAGCTGGTGCGTATTCTGCGGCCTGACTGGACCAGACAGCGGAGGCGGCAGGAGCGGCAGCTTAACAGAGAAGCCAGTCAGAATATATTATTTAGAAATGAGCGGATCAGCATGAGGGCCATTATGAACGGAGACCAGGCAGCTGCCGCCCCAAAAAAGAAAAAGGGGGAAAAGACCGACCATGTATCACCTGAAAAGAAAACTGATTGATGAGATAACGGATTTCATATTTTTAGAGGATCCTCTGGAGAAGGCAGATGCCATATTTATCCCCGGTGACGCCAGGCCGGAGCACACGGAGGAGGCTGCCAGACTCTACGGCCAGGGCTATGCTCCCCTTCTGGTTCCCTCAGGCCGCTTTGCCAAGACTGCCGGCTCCTTTCAGGGCGTGAAGGTGGGAGCTGATAAGTATGGGGACGACTTTTCCTGTGAAGCTGATTTCCTGGAGAAGGTGCTCTTAGACCAGGGGGTTCCCCAGTCGGCCATTCTCAAGGAAGACCAGGCAACTTATACCCTGGAAAATGCAGAGAAGACCAGGGCCCTGCTGGAAGACCGGGGCTATGTGATGGGCAGGGATATCAAAAAGGCCATCGTCTGCTGTAAGGCCCATCATGCCAGACGCTGCTACCTGTATTACGGCATGGTTTTCCCGGAGATCAGTCTGATGATTCATCCCGTTGTTGTGGACGGGATCGGCCGGACAAGCTGGTATGGAACAGAGTCGGGCCGGGAGCTGGTGCTGGGTGAGCAGTCCAGGATCGGCCAGCAGCTGCTGATGATGGAGGGAAGAATCAGCTGGGATTAAAAAGGTTGACATTATTCATTTCATCATATAAAATGGTAAACGTTGTAAAAGATTTGCAATATATAATATAAATGCGATGAAGGTGATGACGGTTCAGCTGGGAGCTGCCGTCAAAGTAGAGACTTGCCATCCTGCAGAGAGAGGGAGCCATCGGCTGGAAGTTCCCTCAGGCCCTGGCCTGTTTTCGAAGTTCTTCACCGGAGCAGCAATCCGCAAAGCTGCCGGCCGGCCGGCGGGAAAGGATTGACGCACGGCGCCCGTTAAGCGCGTTCTGGAGTGCCCGCCAAGGCGGGAACCAGGGTGGTACCGCGATCATACGTCCCTGATTTTATCAGGGGCGTTTTATATTTACCAAGAAAAAGGAGTTTCCACTTATGAAAGAAAGAATCGAACAAATCCGCAAAGCCGCAGCAGCGGCCATTGAGAATGCGGAAAAGATGGAGAATCTCAATGATGTCAAGGTGTCCTATCTGGGCAAGAAGGGTGAGTTATCCAAATTGCTCAAGGGTATGAAAAACGTGGCACCGGAGGACCGGCCCAAGATCGGTCAGATGGTCAACGAAGCCCGGGCCGCCATCGAGGAAAAGATGAAAGAGAAGGTGGACGGCCTTCAGAGAGCTTTCCTGGAAGAGAAGATGAAGTCAGAGGTCATCGACGTGACCCTGCCCGGCAAGCATCTGGAATCAGGCCATCGCCATCCCAACCAGATCGCCCTCGACGATATCGAAAGAGTATTTATCGGTATGGGCTATGAGGTTGTGGAGGGACCGGAGATCGAGTATGACCGCTACAACTTTGAGCTTCTGAATATCCCGGCCAACCACCCGGCCAAGGATGAGCAGGATACTTTCTATATCAACAAGGATATTCTCCTGAGAACCCAGACATCCCCTGTCCAGGCCAGGATTATGGAGACAGGCAGGATGCCCATCCGTGTGATCGCCCCCGGCCGTGTTTTCCGGTCAGACGAGGTGGACGCGACCCACTCCCCCTCCTTCCACCAGGTAGAGGGACTGGTTGTGGACAAGGGCATCACCTTCGCGGACCTGAAGGGTACCCTGCAGCAGTGGGCAGAAGAATTCTTTGGTCCGGATACCAAGGTTAAGTTCCGTCCCCATCACTTCCCTTTCACTGAGCCCAGCGCCGAGGTGGATGTCACCTGCTTTAAGTGTGGAGGTAAGGGCTGCCGTATGTGTAAGGGCAGCGGCTGGATAGAGATTCTCGGCTGCGGTATGGTTCATCCCAAGGTCCTGTCAGACTGCGGAATTGACCCGGAGGTTTACAGCGGATTTGCCTTTGGAATCGGCTTGGAGCGTATCACCCTCCTCAAATATGAGATCGATGATATGCGCCTTCTTTACGAGAATGACATCCGCTTCCTCAAGCAGTTCTAGGTGGACTGGTCTCTGCGGGCGGCTGCCGGGAGACAGGAATGGCTTAGCTGAAAATGTTTAAAAATCAATGATAGTTTGTATATAGATTAAGGAGACAATGGAATGAATACACCTATTTCATGGATAAAAGCATATGTTCCGGATCTGGACTGCAGCGTACAGGAATACGTGGACCGGATGACCCTTTCCGGATCCCATGTGGAAAATGCGGTACTGCTGGACAAGAATCTTGAAAAGATTGTAGTGGGAAAAATCGAGAAGATTGAGAGACATCCCGATGCTGACAAGCTGGTAATCTGCCAGGTTAACGTGGGTACGGAGACCGTACAGATTGTAACGGGAGCCCCCAATGTTTCAGAGGGAATCCTGGTACCGGTAGTCCTCGACGGAGGCCGTGTGGCCGGCGGCCATGACGGCAGCCCCAATCCGGAGAACGGTATTAAAATCAAAAAGGGTAAGCTTAGAGGGGTTATGTCCTATGGTATGATGTGCTCCATTGAGGAGCTGGGCAGCAGCCGGGATATGTATCCGGAAGCGCCGGAGAACGGTATCTATATTTTTGATGGCTCCAGGAATGTCAAGCCCGGAGATGACGCAGTGGAAGCGCTGGGCCTTCACGATGCGGTAGTAGAGTTCGAGATTACCAGCAACCGTGTGGACTGCTTCAGTATGATCGGTATGGCCAGGGAGGCGGCAGCTACTTTTGAGAAGCCCTTCCATGCACCGGTGGTTAAAGAGACCGGAGATGATGACGATGTTAATAAATACATCAGTGTCGAGGTGGAGGACACAGACCTCTGTCCCAGATATACGGCCAGGGTTGTAAAGAATATCCGTATCGGGGAGTCACCGGAATGGATGAAGAGAAGACTGGCAGCCATGGGAATCCGCCCCATCAACAATATCGTTGATATCACCAACTATGTGATGGAGGAGTTCGGC
>CAMOZD010000050.1 GCA_946630645.1 uncultured Lachnospiraceae bacterium | reverse complement strand
GGTCTGGACCAGGAAAACCTGCTTCTGCTGGCCGCCTCTGCTGAGAGCCGCAGTGAACATCCCCTGGCCAAGGCCATCAGTGCCAAAGCCCGCGACCAGGGACTGGCCCTGCAGGAGACCAGGGAATTTCACATGACCGCCGGCCGGGGAATCTCAGCCCAGATCCGGGACAGGCTCTACTATTTTGGAAACGAAAACTATATGAGGGATATGAACATAAGTCTGGGGGAAAATATTCTGGACCGGCTGCAGGCCCTGAACGGGGAAGGCAAAGCCTCCATCCTCATCGCTGACCAGGAGAAGGTCTTGGGGCTGATCGCTCTTTCCGATACTGTCCGCCCGGAAGCCGCTGATGTGGTGGGCCGGCTTTCCTCTATGGGCAGCAGGTCCGTCCTGCTGACAGGCGACAACAGGAAAGCGGCCTCTTATCTGGCTTCCAGGGTTGGGATCGACCAGGTTTATGCCGACCTGCTGCCGGAGGAAAAGCTGGCTGCCATTGAAGACCTGAAAGCAGCCGGCCAGGTATGCATGGTCGGGGACGGTGTCAATGACGCTCCCGCCCTCAAGACCGCCCATGTAGGTGTAGCCATGGGAGCCATGGGAAGCGACATCGCCATAGAGGCCGCCGACGTGGCCCTGATGACCGATGACATCTCCAAACTGCCTTATCTCCAATGGTTGTCCAGGGCAACGGTCTCCACCATCAAGGCCGCCATCACCCTGTCCATGTGCATTAATTTCGTGGCCATTACCCTTTCAGTTCTGGGAATTCTGACACCTACTACCGGGGCCCTGGTCCACAATGCAGGGTCCTGCTTCGTGGTCCTCCTGGCAGCCCTCCTCTATGACAGGAAATACAAGTAAGGCCTGAGCCTATATCATGCATTTGAAATGAGATCAGGAAAAAACTGAGTCTATATCAAGGAGGAAGATTCTTTTACAGATTCCGCGAAAAGCATATCTGCCTGCCTGAACCTATATCAGGAAGAAATTCTCTGTGAACTCAAAAAATCCGCCCCATTCCGGAGCGGATTTTCCTTTTTGTAATTCCTTTTGTAATTCTTTTTATCATAACTATTTCCAGATTATCTTATGATTATTATCTCTGGCTTTTCTTATCATTATTATCTCTGGGGGTTTTTATCATTAATATCTGGTCATTAATCTCTGGCCTGTGAACTCCTTCCCCTAAAAACCAGCTTTCGGATCCCCGGCACATTTCCCCATCTTCATGGCTTCTGCCTTGCTGCATTTGCCGGCCATGGGGCAGCCAATACATCTTGTTCCCTTTTTCTTTTCTTTGTAAATGTAGTAACATGCAGCCCCTACTACACATAAGATTACAAGTGCTGCTATTATATTTACTAAAACTACCTGCATAGGATTCACCTCATTTTCTGACCATCATATAGGCTTGTATCCCAGCCCGCCATTTCTAGCTTTCTGCCTTGAGCGCATATTCATGCTCCATCCTGGCTGAATTTGCCCGGATCAGATAGAAAATGATTGCCGCGAATATAGCGATGGTGATTAAACCGGGAATGAATCCGGGGCCAGGGGCTCCTGTTGTGATGATGGTACCAACCTGGAATACCAGATAGCCAACGGTAAAACCAGTGGCCAGCTGAAGGGCGATGGCACCCCAGAGCCATTTGGCTGACTTCATCTCCGAGTTCATAGCACCAAGAGCCGCGAAGCAGGGCGGTGAATAAAGGTTGAACATAAGATAGGCGAGGGCCGCAACCTTTGTAATTCCCATTGCCTGCATGACAGGATTACCGCTGCCGACCAGGGCTAACTCTTCTGTGTCGATGAAGTTTGTAAGGGCATAAACGGTAGCGATGGTACCGACAACATTTTCCTTGGCGATAAAGCCTGTGATTGCCGCCGCAGCAAGCTGCCAGGAGGCAATTCCGATCACCGGGATCAGCAGATAGGAGAAGGGTCCTGCAATACTTGCCAGGATGGAGGTATTCTCTGCTCCCTCTTCCACAACCTGGAAGGACCAGTTGAAAGTCTGCATGATCTGTACAACCGTGTTACATACCAGGATGACTGTTCCGGCCTTCACGATATAGGCCTTACCTCTCTCTAACATAGACTTGACGGCAAAGGTAAGACTGGGAACCTTGTATTCCGGAAGTTCAATGATAAAGAAGGACTTTCTGTATCTGGTGCCGGTGATAGCCTTGATCAGCAGGGCGCCAAAAAGGATTAACAGGATTCCGACAAAATAAGAGATAAAACCGATCCATTTTGACTTGGGGAAGAAGGCCCCTGCAAAGAGAGCGATTACGGGAAGCTTGGCTCCGCAGGGCATGAAGGTGGCCAGCATGGCGGTGGACCGTCTTTCCCGTTCATTTCTGATGGTACGGCATGCCATGATGGCGGGAATACCACAGCCGGTTCCGATAATCATGGGGATTACGGATTTGCCGGAAAGGCCCACTCTCTTGAAAATGGGATCCAGGACTACCGTCGCCCTGGACATGTAACCACAGTCCTCAAGCAGGGCAATCAGGAAATACATGACCATAACCAGGGGCAGGAAGCCGACTACGGCTCCGACACCGCCGATGATTCCATCGACAAGAAGGGCATAGAGCAGGGGACTGGCGTTGGCCATCTTTTCCCCAACCCAGCCCTGGAAGGCCTCGATCCAGCCTACCAGGTAATTGGCAAGCCATGTGCCTACTGTGGTCTGGGAAATGTAGAATACCGCCCACATGATTGCGGCAAATATAAGGATTCCAAGAATCGGATTGGTTACGACCTGGTCAATTTTATCGTCAAAGTTCTTTTCCTTGGTAAGGACCTTACGCTTTTCAACCTGGTCCACGATTCCGTTTACAAATTGGAAGCGCTTCCGGTCGGATGCCTCTACCGCCTGTTTATCATGTAAATTTACTTGACCCTCATCATAGGGCGCCTTCTGGCCTGCCCCTTCCAGGGCAGCGGCGGCACTGATTACCTCTTTAATTCCGTTATCTGCCGTAGAAACGGTCTTGATCACGGGGCAGCCCAGCTTGTCGGAAAGCTTCCCGGCATCGATGGTATTACCCTTCTTATCATTGATATCACTCTTGTTCAAGGCGACAACAACAGGAATACCAAGCTCTAAAAGCTGGGTTGTAAAGAAAAGGCTACGGCTCAGGTTGGTCGCGTCAACAATATTGATGATGGCATCCGGGTGTTCATTCTTCACATAGCCGCTGGTAATACTTTCTTCTGAAGTAAAGGGCGACATGGAGTAGGCTCCCGGAAGGTCAACCGCTATAATCTCCTTGCCTGTCTCATTATAATTCTTTTTGATGGGACTTTCCTTCTTGTCCACGGTTACACCGGCCCAGTTACCGATCTTTTCATTGCGGCCGGTCAGTGCGTTATACATGGTCGTTTTACCACTGTTAGGGTTACCTGTAAGCGCAATTCTCATACCCTTTCCTCCTTAGATTCCGTAATATAAATATGTTTTCCCCAAAACATATCCTCCTGACACATCGATCTGCCTGCAGACATCCGGCAGCTAAATAAAAATGGCAGACGCCAGTTCAGAATCAATGTTGTAACGGGCATCCTTGATGGATACTACAAGATTCCTTTTTTTAGATACTACAGTAATGGTCTCACCGCTGTAGCAGCCTAAGGAAAACAGAAAACTCTTCATCTCTGTATCTCCCTGAGTATCAACATCCTTGATGACATAATCTTTTCCTAATTCGGCCTCGTTTAAAGTCATGATATTTCCTTTCGCTTATAGATCAGTATCCCTGAAAATTATTAATCATCTGATTTTTTTAATTATTACTTTTATAGGACAACACAATAGTAATAACTAAAAATAATTATAATTATATAACTGAGATTATATATCATTAATTTATGTTAGTGACAACTATTTATCGATAACATTATCAAACCACAAACAGGTGCTTTTGTCAAGAAAAATAAACATATAATTTGCGGCAAATCATAAGTATCTTATTTTTTTATGGTTTGATCCACTGCCTGCAGGCAGGTTTTTTCATCCCTTTAACCTTCCCCCATCCATGGTCAGTACATGGTCAGTGAAATGGTCCGCTTCATTTTCATGGGTCACCACAAGGACCGCCGCCCCCTCATCAGCTGCCTGCCGCAGCAGACTGAGGACCGCTATGGTATTTTCGCTGTCCAGGCCTGCTGTAGGTTCGTCTGCCAGCAGGATGGACGGCTCCATGAGCATGGCCCGGGCTATGGCCATACGCCTCAGCTCCCCGCCGGACAGTTCATTGGGCCTGGCCTCCATGAGCGATGCGATTCCCACCTGGTCAAGCAGGTCTTTTGCCTTTTTCTCCGGCGGCTGGGCCTTATTGTAAAGGATATAAGGCAGGAGCACATTTTCCAGGACGGTCAGGGACAGCAAGGCTGTATGGCCCTGGGGTATCAGTCCTATTTTCTCGTTCCTAAGCCTTGCCAGGGTCTTCTCGTCAAGACTGTAGATATCCTTGTCATCGAGAAAAACTTTTCCCCCACTGGGTGTCAGCATGCCTGCCAGCATATTAAGCAGGGTACTTTTGCCGCTGCCGGACTTGCCCGTGATTACGGTAAACTGGCCGGATTCCAGGACAAAGTCCAGAGGGTAGACTGCCGTAAAATAATTGCTGGATTTTCCCGCCCGGGGAAAATCTTTTCTCACTTCATCTGCTCTTAATATCATGCTACTGTCCCTCCTTTAACACCAGACTGGCATCCATCCTGCTGATCCTTCTTACTCCAATCCATGCGGAGATGGCTGCTGCCAGCAGGACTGACAACAAGGCTGCCCCTGCCAGCAAAATAATGGTGACCGGGCCGGGAATCAGAAATCCCACCCCCAGGACCTGGCCGATCAGGTCTTTAAACATAAAGAGAATCAAGGCCGAAAGAACAATTCCAAGGATGCCTCCTGCCAGATTTACCACTACCGCCTCCCGGATTACCAGGTCTGATATGATTTTCCTGCTAGCTCCCATAGCCCAGAGGGAAGCGAATTCCCGTTTTCTCTCATTGATCATCATGGCAAAAATCAGAATAGTCATCAGGGTCCCGATCAGCCAGAAAGTGACAGTAAAAAATGATACCGAACCGGATATCTTTTTCAGGCTGTCCCCGATCCCGGCCACCATGTTCTTTGAGGTGGCTACACTAACGCCATCCACTTGCTTTGTGATGTCCCCGGCAACCTTCTCTATGTCGGCTCCCGGTCTGACCTTGATCATCACAGCGGAAATCACATCATCGGGGTCATATTCCGAATACTGGTTCAGGCCCTTTTTGAAAGAGGCTTTAATCAGCACCTTTACCGTGTCATAATTCATGTAAACACAGTTGTCTAAGGTGGACCCGGTGGGGGCAAACTGACCGATGATCCGGCAGTCATTATCATAAAAACGGATGATATGGTTATCATAAACTGTAACATTACTGCCCACTACCACATCCATAAGTCCCATCGGACCATCAGTGTAGGTGTCGGCAATCCAGGGCTGGATGGTGAAGTCCGTGGCCGGGTCATAGGCGATCATCTGGACTTTGGCACTGCAGCAGCCGGCCTTGGCCGACGCCATAAAAAGCTGGGCTGACATTTTCTCTATGCCGTCCACTTTGGCAATCTCATCCATTTTCCCCTTTTCCATGTAAAAGTATCCCGGTTCTGCCTTCAAAAGCACATTCTGGGCGTCAAAATCATTTTTGGCATCCTCCGGTGTGACCATGATATCCGCGCCAAAGCGGGATTCCACCTTGTTAAGGCCCGCCCTGATTCCGCTGATCACCATAGTACCTCCAAAGGTGGCCAGAGCCATAAGCATGGAGAAAAGCAGGAGGGCTGCCGTCCTTCCGGCATAGCCTTTTAAGTTTTTGTAAGGTAAATTTTTCAATGAAATCACAATATCACCTCCGCTTCTATAGGGTCAGCAGCATCTGGCCATCCAGGCTCTTTGCCGCCCGTTTTACTGCAAGATAAGTGGCAGCCAGTCCTGCCGCCAGAGTGAGGATTAAAGCCATCAGGCCAGCCAGGAGAAAGCTGACCGGGCCGGGGGCAGCCCCTGCCAGAATGACTCTTCCAAAAAGGCCGAAGGCCAGACCGGCCAGGACGATTCCTGCCGCTGCCCCTGCCAGATAGACCATGGCGGCCTCGGACAGCATCACCTTATTCATGATATTCCGGGAAGCACCGATGGAGTGCCACACATACATCTCCCCGGTCCTCTCCTTCATCAGTATGGACTGGGTGATACCCAGGGCGATAGCCAGAACCAGCCAGGCCAGACCGGCAATGACTGCCATGGCCCTGCTTGTCCCCTGGATCCCCGAGGCTGCCTGGGTCAGGATCGCTTCGCTCCTCACTGCCGTAACCTTTCTGACATAAATATTGATCCAGTTGGTCACGCTTTCCACCTTGTTTTTATCTTTTACCCGGACCAGGGCCACGGAGAAATCAGATCCTGGACGAAGGGATGAGTACTTTTCAATTCCTGCCTCCCTGGCTGCCCCGATCATATCCTCCATGGTCTCCATGCTAACAAATACGGACGTATCCATGGACGATCCGGTCTCCATCAGGCGGGCGGCCACCGGCCATTTTTTCCCGTACAAGGTCACTGTGTTATCAGAAGCCGGCTTCACCTTACTGCCAAGCAGGAGGCTGCCCCTTGGAATATGGATGTCCTCCCCGGCCTCCAGCCAGGGGCTAAGAACAAAATCGGTCTCCGGCTCATAGCCGGTAATCCAGACCTGGCTGCCATCCTCCGCGGTATCTGATATATAAATCTGATGACTGACCGCCCCAATTCCGTCACAGGAATCCATTCTGGCAAGCATGGACCGGTCCCTGTAAACCTCCACAGGTGTCCCCTGCATGAACAGCTTGTCTTTGGAAATCTTAGAGACCGCCGCCGTAGGATAGACCAGCAGGTCAGCCCCCAACCGGGCCTGGGCCTGGGCCAGTTCCTGTCTCATCCCCTCTATCATCATGGCCCCGGAAAAAAGACAGACCGCCTGGGCCAGGGTCAGAAGGAACAAAATTATGGACCGTACTTTATGGGTTTTTATATTTTTAATTGGTATGTTCCCAAGAGATAACATTTTCTCACCTTTCATTTTTGTGTCCTTTATTCCTGCTGTGGAGCCAGATTCAGCCAGATAGCCGGCCGGATCCCATAGGCGATATCCACATAGGCCCCGGAGATATAGGGTATGCCGGAAGCCTGCACAAACTGGGCTGTATACTCATAGGCACCAGGGCTTCTGAGCCACCAGTCCGCCATACCACTTTCGTCTACGTAAGCTCCATGCTCTATGGCATATGGCGTGGCCTCTGCCTTGCCGGTAATCTCCCGGTCCATCTCATCCCCCAAGTAGATTCCGGCCTCCATTTCACTGAGCAGGACAACCTGGTCTCTGCTGACCTTGCCGCCTTCTGTTCCCAGGGCAGACTGATCGGGGTTTTCATGGTCCAGGGTCAGAATCAGCTTTTTTTCCATACTGGAAAAGGCTTCTTCGTAAAAATCTCCATTGAGCCAGCTTCTGATCTGGCTCTCTTCCCAGGTCACCGGCTCAAAAGGTTTGTCATTATAGGTTTTGCAATCCAGACAATTGACACTGTTATGAAGTGACTTTTGTCAAGAGGGTAAATTATGTATCCTACTAC
>CAMOZD010000049.1 GCA_946630645.1 uncultured Lachnospiraceae bacterium | reverse complement strand
GCTTATTTCTGCGGCTGGTGCATGTGCACCATCCTGGAAGTGGTGGACCTCTTCAAAAAGAAATTCTCAAAAGCCTATGCCAGCAAGGCCATTGACCCCCTGGCAGACAGCCCCGGCTTCCCGGAAGCCTACCTGGAGGCTGTCATGGCTGACGCCGCCGGCTATGCCGGAACAGAGTGCCTGCGCCGGATCATCGGCCAGAACCACAGTAAGGCGATCAGTCTCATAGAGGATCCGGATAAGCGGATCCAGGCAGAAAAGATTATACTGACTCTGGGCAAAGACCTGATTCTCCACCGGACTTCCTTCACCGATGCTTCCGTCTACATGGATGCCATGGAACGGGCCATCCACCAGGTGGATCCCCAGAACCAGACCATCGGTCCCAAGAAGACTATTCTGGATTATGATACCGTGGACCTGGATGACTACAGTCATTCCCTGGTCATCATAGACCAGACCAAGCTGCCCTCCCGTATCGAGATTCTTTCCCTTACCAAACAGGAAGACATCTGGGAGGCCATTTACCAGCTGAAAGTCCGGGGAGCCCCGGCCATCGGTGTGACCGCTGCCATCGGCATCTACCTGGCAGCCAGGGACATCGCCGGCGAGCTGGAAGCGAAGCAGACAGCAGGCCAGGAAGCAGAAGACGCCGCTTCCTTCGAAGCATTTTACCGCAGATACCAGGCGGCATCGGAGTATCTGAATTCCTCCCGCCCCACCGCGGTGAATCTTTCCTGGGCCCTGGCCCGGATGGACCGGATCGTCCAGGCCCATAAGGACCAGCCTCTTTCCGACATAGTCAAGGCCCTCCACGATGAAGCCATCACTATCCGGGACGAGGATATCCAGGTATGCCGGTCCATAGGCCGTTACGGTCTCTCCCTGGTGAAACCGGGAGACGGCCTCCTGACCCACTGCAACGCGGGCCAGCTTGCTACGGTCAAGTACGGCACAGCCACTGCCCCCATGTATCTGGGCCATGAGCAGGGCTATGATTTTAAAATCTACTGTGATGAGACCAGGCCCCTCCTCCAGGGAGCCCGCCTCACCAGCTTTGAGCTTTCCAGTGCCGGTATGGATGTTACAGTCCTCTGTGACAACATGTCAGCCTCCCTCATGCGGACCGGCGCCATCAACGCAGTCTTTGTGGGCTGTGACCGGGTGGCTGCCAACGGAGACACGGCCAACAAGATCGGCACCTCCATGGCCGCCCTGGCCGCCAAACGTTATGGCGTCCCCTTCTATGTATGTGCGCCCACATCCACCATCGACCTTTCTATTCCTGATGGAGAGGGCATCGTCATAGAGCAGCGCAAGGGCCGGGAGATCAGCTCCATGTGGTATGAGAAACCCATGGTGCCGGAAGGGGTTAAGACCTATAATCCTGCCTTTGATGTGACAGACGCCGACCTGATCACCGGTATCGTCACAGAGTTTGGCATCGCCTACCCACCCTATGACCAGTCTCTCAAGGATATGTTCCTCCGCAAGGAGATCAAGCAGACCGTGGAACAGATCGCGGCTCAAATGGACTGCTGACAGAGGCATCCATTTCCATCCATAAACATAATAATCCCGCCAGACAGGAGCTTTGATATGCTGCCCCAAGTAGGACATTGAAATACATAACTTACTTGAGGGAAACACACCACATTTTCCAGCTGGCGGGATTTATTTATGCCTGAAACTTTTTAGCTTCTGGCTCTCTTTCACTTGTCACAGATTCTTTATGATAACAATTTCAGCTCTTTTTATTTTTCTATCTTATTGAACTCAGTTCTTTTTGCTTTTCTATCTCAATGAACTCAGCTCTTTTTGTTTTTCCACCTCTTCTCCAGGAAGGCCTTGGCGGCCTCCGGATCCCCGTCTCCGGCAGGAAGGTAGACGATATCTGTCATCTGGTAATCTTCTGTGATATTGAGGGACAGATGATATTTATCAAAAATCAGCTTCAGCTCCCGGTTCATCTCCTGCTCAGCCATGAAACGGTCAGCCGCACTGGCCTTATAGCGGATATCGATCCTCATGCGCTGGTCCAGCAGGGATATGACACCCCTGTATTCCGGTTCTGACAAAAGGAAGGGCAGCTTGTCCTTGAGCAACGGCAATTCGGCAGCCAGGAAGCTTTCCACCCTGTCAAGAGACTCATCGTAGTCCATATCGATATAGGAGTGACAGTAATTGTAGCTCCTGGCCCTCTTGACCGGCCCCTGCAGGCAGCTGTTGTTGATGATCACCCTGTTGCCGTCCACATTCATAATCTTTGTAGTCCGGATACCAATCTCCGTGATTCTTCCCAGAAAACCATCCAGAATCATGGCATCTCCCACCTGCAGGTCGCCCTCAAAGGTGATGAAAAGACCGGCAAAAATATCTGTCAGCAGACTGTTGGCTCCTAAACCAAGGACAGTAGTCAGGATACCGGCAGACACAGCCAGGGTCCTCATATTAACCCCATAGCTGGCGATGCACATAAAGATGAGGATAATGATACCCAGGTAGCGGATCAGACTTTTCAGCAGCCTGCACACAGTCACCCCTCTCTTGGACAGGACGCCGGCAGTCATATCCAGCAGAATGGAGGACAGACGGATCAGCACAAAGGCTTCGCAGATCATTACGATACACCAGGTAAAGGAAAATATATTCACTCCCCTGTCCCAGTTTCCTTCGAAAATATAGTAGATCAGGGAGGATTTAGGTAACAGGATCTTGTAGAATATATGAATGAGGGTCACCAGAACGGCTGTGGCCATAAAGGCCATGCGGATCAGCTTGATCACCAGAGCCGAACTCATGGACCGGTCACCAGCTTCCAGGGCAGACTGGCTGCCCTCCTCCCCTTCCGGCTTCCTTTTGATGGTCAGGAAAATGAAGAGGAAGAAGATACACAGGACGGCCGCTAACAGACTTATGATGAGGGCAGGCATACGATTGATCATCATCTCCCACTTTTCCATGACCAGGTAAATATACTGGTCTTTTACCGCGGCACTGACGGCATATTTATTTACACCGCCAAGCTTCAGATAGCCGGAGAAGCCACCCTTGAGCTCATCCTCCTCCATGCCATACTTGAGGGCCTCCTTCCCCGTAATAGAGCCGTCAGGATCATAGCTGACCACACCGCTTTCCCGGTCGATGGCAAAAGCTTCCCCCCCGTTACTCCCCCTCACGGACAAAAGTTCGTCCTTCAGAAGGCATTCATCAAGAATCCCGGGAAGCTGGTTTTCACCCAGCTTAAGGACCATGAAGCCTGTAGACTTATTATTATTCTGGACCACCATGGCCATATTGTAATAGCTGGGAGCCCCCTCCCCGCCTTTTAAATCACTGATATAAACCAGGTCATTGGAAATCCCCTGCCTGACTTCACCGATATCCTTTTTTTCCTCCTTGTCGACCGTTCTGGTATCCGGATCTGTGGAGGCCAGCAGATTCCCCTTCACGTCATAGAAAGAGATCGCATAGATATTGTCCGAATAGTCCCGCAGCTTTACCAGTTCCCTTTCCCTGCCCTGCCTATCAATATTTTCCAGTATCAGCATTCTAAGCAGGGACTTCCTTTTCCCATCGATATAATCTTCCAGCTCATGGCCATCCTCATAGGCCTGGTCATAGGCCCGAGCCACCTGTTCAAGCTGTCTGGAGGCCATGGCCGTATTTCTTGAAAGGCCGATCAGGGTCTGGCTGTAAAGGGTCATAATAATGATCAGAGTCAAGACCATACTGGAATAAATCAGCAACTGTCTTCCTGCTCTCCGGTCATAAAAGAAGCCTCCGGGAAGCTTCTTCCAGCGGTAGATCCTTTCTCCCTTCTTCCTCAGTCTGAGCATGGTAAGGGTATAAATGAGCATGATGCCCATGGCTATGGCAAAAATTACCGTAGCTATTATGGTCGTCCCCCCGACCATGGTGAAAATCTCCTTTACCGGGTAAAGGGCCAGCAGCAGGGTATCCCCGTCAGCCATCTCCCTGGACATGATAAGATAGCTGACCTGGTCCAGCTCAAATAGTCCGTTATAATCCTTCTTTGACCCCATGACCGCCCTGGCATTCTCCAGGGCCACCATATTATTGGGGTAATAATACTGGGAGCCGCTGCTTTTTGAGATGGGGATTATCACACCCCCTTCTCCAAGCTTCACATTCTCACACTGGGCCCTCCAGTCAGTGCGATGGTCAAGCAGGTCTCCGATCTGCTCATTGTCATCTGTCATTGCCAGAATCCACTGGCCCCCGGGCAGGCCGCCGCTGTAATAGATCCTCCCGGCTGTTTCATCATCACGGACCAGCCATGTCTGGTCCTTCACAAGTCTGTCCATCTCCCAGTCGGATAAGGGGCTTGCTTCCCAATTCCGGGGATAGACCACCTGACCCTTCTGGTCCAGGATGATATATTTTTCAGAGCCGACCCCATTTACATTCTCCACAATTTCAGACAGCTCATCCAGACCCATATCCTCCTGTATATAATCAGCCATCACAAGATTCAGATTCTTGTATTCCATACACAGATTATTAAGATAAAGGTCCTCCTGCTTCTTATAATAGCTGTGCTGCTTCTCTACATACCTTGTGACAGCAGCCATATCATAAAAAACTGAATACAGAATCACCATAGTCAGCATGGCAAATGAAATGAAGGCAAATAGAATAATCATCATAAAGGTAAAGATAAAAGGCCCCCGGGGATACTTGTGAACAGCCCCTTCCTTCTGCCCATCCTTCTTATGCAAACTCATCCTAAGATCACCTCACTCTGTTGTTCCAGCGTTTACGCAGGTAGTCGTGGGCCAGCTCGGCATCCTGGCCGGCCGCCGGAAGCACCTGCTTGTTCAGCTGATTCATGACATAAGGAATATTGAGTTCAATTCCATACCCGGTAAAGAGTTTCTGAATCTCCCGGTTCATCTCATTCTCCACCTCTATGATATAGCGGGGAGAAGTCTTGAAACGGATATCGAGAGTCATACCGCCGTCTGTCAGAGAGGCTACACCCCGGTAGTCCGGTTCCCCGTAAAGGAAGGGGAACTTGTCCGGAAAGCCGGGCAGGTCCCTGGCCAGCAGGGCCTCAATCCTCTCAAGAGACTCCTTATGGTTAACCATGACATAGACATGGCAATAGTTATAATTCTTAGGCCGGTCAATAATCTTGGTGATGTCTTTGTTGTTTAGGATCTTGGTATTATTGTCCACACTGCGGATCTTGGTGGTCCGGATCCCGATCTCTTCGATGGTTCCCAGAAAGCCATCATACTCCACCACATCCGACACCTGCAGGTCTCCCTCGAAAATGATAAAGAGACCGGCAAAGATATCCTCCAGCAGGCTCTTGGCTCCCAGGCCGACGACAGTCGTCAGGATTCCCGCTGATGTGAGCAGGGTGGCTGTATTCACGCCAAAATCCGCCACGCATTTATAGATGATCAGCACTACGCCGAAATACTTACACAGGCTGGCACAGAGCCGGCATACGGTCGCTCCCCTTGTGGAAAATGTATCCTCGAGGGCCTTGAGCAGCTTGCGTACAAAAAGAATAATCAGCATACCCTCAGCCACATTGATAATACACAGGGTCAGGGAAAATATATTGATTCCCTTGGTCCAGCTTCCCTCTATGGCGTAAAGAAACAGGGAATCTCCTGGCAGGAAATAATGACCCAGCAGGGAGATCAGGGAGATCAGTATGCCCACCACCAGCAGGTAAGCCATAATGATCCTGCTGGCTATGGTCTCAGCACTCTTCCCCTTGTTAAGCCTCTTCATAAAGTCAGGTTCCGCCACTCCCACCAGACTGTCTTTCCTAAAGGCAAGAAGATGGAGCAGAACCAGGAAGCAGAGAAGACTGGCTCCCACACTCAGCAGGGTGGATGGGATCCGGCTGACCAGGGCCTGGGACCTGCTGATTGCGGTCCCCAGTATATCCGTCTTCTCCTCGGCGATAGACACGATACATTTGGTACCATTGATATCCATATCCCCCGTATAGCCCTCCACCAGCTTCTCCTCATCTAAGCCGCAGCTTTTGGCACTCTGGCCGACCAGATCGGAATTCGGATGGTAACTGAAGTCTCCACTCTTATTATTGATGGCAAAGGCATAGCCGCCATTGCTGATCGCCACTACTCCCAGACTATCCTCCAGAGTAGCTTTTTGTAAATCACCGGGAAGTCTGCAGGAGGGCAGATTAATCAGCACCAGGTACTCCTGTCCTTCCTTATCTTTGATAAAGCAGGCGATCTCCTGAAGACCCTCTTCACCCAGTTCACTGCCTTCCTCACCCAGGTAATAATCCTTGGTCCACATGGCATAAGAGACCTTCCTGATCTTCTCTTTGATGGCATTCTTATCATAATCCAGGAACATGGAAGACTCGATCACCCTCTCCCCCTCCATGTTATAGACACTGATAGACTGGGCATGGCTTACCATCTCCAGAGAAAACATATCCTCCTGGGCTATGGTCTCATAATCCTTCAGGCTCCCCAGGAAAATGTCACAGAATTCTTTTCTGATATTATTCACAAACTCTTCAGCATCAACGACATCACTCTTAGAATCATCCAGGGCTTTCATAGCCTTTTTAAGGCTTTTCTCCGTGTTTCTGGCATTCCCTGTGACTCCGATCAGGGTCTGGACATAGTAGGTGGTGATACCGATGACAATGGTTCCCAGAATGGCACAGAGAAAGAGCCTCCTGCCGATCTCTTTATTGTAATATCTCTTCTTACGGATCTTTTTCCAGCCGGTCTCCCTGCCTCTTTTCTGCTCATTACTGGCATAGACAGAATAGATAAGCATCACCAGTACCATGCTTATAAAGATAAGCAGCAGGACAAAGACTGTCTCGAAGACATAGCGGCGGACCTTGTCCCGGGCCACAAAGGCAGCCAGTCTGATCTCATTATTCAGGCTGTAAGTCACCATATAGTAGGACTTTCCACCGCAGGACAAAAGGCCGAGATTATCCGATTTCAGGATAGTAGAGTAGCTGACCTTGCCCCCGTCCTTTAAGATATTGGAACCCTCAGGAGCGTATATTACATCCCCGGAACCCTCCTTCAGCACCAGCACCTGGCCGCCCATTCTTGTGCCTACCTGGCCCAGCAGGGCCTTCCAGGATGTCCGGTGGTCAGAGATCTGATTCAAGATGTCACACTGTACCTGACCCACCAGGACATTTCCATCCTGCAAAGAAGACGCATAATAGCGGACCATGCCCTGGCTGCTTCCATCCACGCCCTTGGGGCTGTAGGCGTTCACGGCATTGGCATACTCAATCCGGACCAGCTTATTGAGCTCCTTAGAAGCCTGCTCATGAAAATCCAGGTCCGTAGGATGGGCCTGAGCCACAATATTACACTCTTTATCAAGGATCAGCAGGTTTTCAAAATAGCCCCTGTCGCTGTACTGGGCCAGCAGGCTCTCTCTTTCCCCGCTGTTCTTATTGATAGACCTGCCCATAGCATCCAGCAGTCTGCAATACTCCATATCCACTTCTGCTTCATAATTCTCCCATTCATTATTGCTGCCTGCATAGGATGAGGCCACATGGTCCAGGGCGTTCTGCATATCCTTAACCAGACTGACCAGGGTGATATTGGCCTGAAAAAAAGAAACCAGGACTCCAAAAACCAGCACAATAAAAACGGTGGCAATATAAGGAGCTATGGTTTTCCTGCCAGTCTCGCCTTCCTGGTCTTCCTTTT
>CAMOZD010000048.1 GCA_946630645.1 uncultured Lachnospiraceae bacterium | reverse complement strand
AATAAGACCGAAATTACTAAAACTGGTATAAATGAGCTTGATATAAAGAGAATGACAAAAGATGTCCCCTATGTCCTGGATGCTTTTATTGAGAGAGTCAGGGAGGACCCTAAACAATTAATGCTGGTTAATCCCCTGACGAAAGCCAGGGTCAGCCGCAGGGCTGCGGATCATATTTCAGCCAGACTTTATGGCTTTTTGAAGGCCAGAGGTCTGGGAAAGGAGTCCCGGGTCATGATCTGTCTTCCCCGGGGTGAGATGCCCTTCCTGGCAGTGCTTGGAGTTCTCAAGGCCGGCGCGGCCTTTACTGTGGTGGAGGATACCTATGCCCAGGAACGAATCGCTCTGATCCGCAAGGATTTCGAGCCGGACCTTTTCCTTGATACAAAGGCCTGGCATGAAGCTATGAAGGAAAAACCTCTGCCGGGTTATGAGAGGGCTGGTGACCGTGATCTCTGCCTGGCCGTATATACCTCCGGAACCACCGGTACTCCCAAGGGTGTTCTTCATGAGTATGGTAATATCAGCCTCAATTATCTTTCCTTCCTGGAGATGCGGGGGCTGCTCGGCAACAAGCCGGTAACCATGGCTATGCCGGTACCCCTTAACTTTGTGGCCGCCACAAAATTTATGGTGGATTTTCTCTTTTGGGGAGACACCATCCATGTCCTGCCCTATCAGCTGGTCAGGGATGTGGCCGGCCTGGCCCGATATATCGTGGATCAGAAGATAGAGTTCAGCTTTATGCCGCCATCCCTCTTCCGGGTTCTGCCCAAAAACGTCGAAAAAGTGATGAAGCTGATCCTCCTTGGCGGTGAGCCGGCCCACGGCCTCTATGACAGTAAAATACAGCTCTATAACGGTTATGCCATGAGTGAGAGCTTTTTCATGTTACTGGCAAAACCTATAGACAGGGCTTATGATATCTGCCCTTCAGGCAAACCGGTTTTTGACTGGCCCGTTTACCTGCTGGATGAAGATGGCAGCGAGGTGCCTGAAGGCCAGAGTGGGGAGATCTGCTTCCCCAATCCCTTCTTCCGGGGCTATGCCAACCTGCCTGAGAAGACCAGGGAAGTTATGCGGGGGGGACTTTACCACAGCGGAGACCTGGCCAGACAGGATGACCAGGGAGAATACTATATAGAAGGCCGGGCTGATGACATGATTAAGATCAATGGCAACCGGGTGGAGCCGGCGGAAATAGAGGCCGCTGCCAAAAGGATTCTGGGTATCGACTGGTGCGGCGCCAGGGGTTTTGTGGATCCTGACCGGTCCTACCTCTGCCTTTACTATACGGCAGATATTCAGATTGACCCGAATAATCTCAGGGAGAAAATGGGGAAATATTTGCCCTATTATATGATACCTACCTATTTTATCCATATAGCTGAGATTCCCCTTAACGCCAATGGAAAGTTTACCAGGAAACTGCTGCCCAAGCCTGATACGGCCGACTATACGGCTGACTATGTGGCCCCCCGGACGAAAATGGAGAAAAGGCTCTGTTCCCTTTTTGAAAAGATCCTTCATCTGTCCAGGGTTGGTATCAAGGATGACTTTTATGACCTGGGAGGGGATTCCCTGTCCACCATCGCTCTGGCTGCAGACCTGTCTGACCTTGGCCTGACAAGCAGGGAGATATTCAAGTACAGGACACCGGCCAGGATCGCACAGCATTGGAAGGATATGAAACCGGTTTTCCAGGAAGATCCTGTCCTCAAAGAAGAGAAAGCCCGGAAGAAAGCCTATCCCCTTACGGCCTTCCAACTGACCATGTTTAATTACCAGCTCTACTATCCTATGTCCTGTATGTGGAACCTGACTCTTCTGTTCAGCTTTGACAAAGACAAGCTGGATGTAGGCCGGTTTACACAGGCGGTCAGCAGGGTGATAGACCATCATCCTATTTTCAGGACAGTCCTCACTTTTAATGAAGATGGCTTTATTGTCCAGCATATGGATCAGGAACTGGATGTCCACCGGGCAAGCAGGAAAGTATCAGAAGAGGACTTTGAAAAGCTTAAACAAGGATTTAATAAGCCCTTCCATCTAATCAATAATCCGCTGATCAGAATCCGTCTTTACGAGACACCGGAAAAGCTGCATTTTCTTATGATCAGTCACCATATGGTCATGGATGGAGTGGGAATCAATGCCATATTAAATAATATCTACTCTGCCTATCAGGGGGAGGAGGACCTTCCTTTAGATACCTTCTATTCCTGGCTGGAAGACCAGCGGCAGTTCAGATCCACACCGGAATATGAAGAAGCTAAGCGATATTTTGATGATACCTATGGCAAGGTCGACTGGTGCAATAATCTGTCGGTTGACCATGAACTTGTTGACAGACACCGTATGTCCAACGATAAGTATGTAACAGGAGCTTCCTACCTGATCGTTCCTCCTGAAGACCTGCTCCCAAGGATGGAAAAGGAATTCCACCTGTCAAAAAGCGGTTTTTGTGCGGCGATTGCTTTGCTGGGACTGCATGACTGTGAAGGCAAGGATAATGTTATGTTAAACTGGACATTTTCCAACAGGACCAGTCCTGCATCACAAGCCGCTGCCGGCATGATGCTGAAACTGCTGCCCTTAGGAGTTGAGATCAGGCCGGATACATCCACAGAGGATGTGTTCAGGCAGGTGGCCCGCCGTATTAATGAAGGCATCGCTAATTGTGACTGCGACTGGTTCCAGGACCATCCCTCGGTTTATGTCAATGATCCCCTGTTTTTAGTTTATGAGGCGGATATACTGGATATGCCGGCTATGGAGGAGCTGGGGGCCGAAATGGAGATGCTCTTTGATTCCAGTAATATCATGGTCAGAAGAACAACCCTCCAGGTTATGGAGACGGAGGAAGGCTTTGCCGTTGAACTTTACTATGTGGATGGCTTATTCGATGAGGCCCATAGGGATGCCTTTCACAGGGCTTTAAAAAACAGACTGAAGGACCTGGGCTGTACCGACATCACTATTACCGAAATAATCGACTAAGAGGGGATCTTCCTCTGTAGAGAAGAAAACGGTCTCCGACATAAAAAATCTTTCAGGCGAAAAGGTGACCGCTGCCCAGCAGGTTTCAGAAATCTCCAGCAAAACCCTGACCAGCAGCATCTCAGGAAGTAAAAGCCATACCATTTCTAACTCTGTGAAGGTTGGCACAAATGTAACCATTGTTCCTGATATCTGGAGTTCCAGTGCCGAGTATACCCGCTCCTGGTCAGATCTTGTTACCAATGGCTGGACCAAATCAGAAGGAACAACGGTAACAGACAGGAATTGTTGAGAAAGAATAGGGTGTTAATATCCCTGTCCCAGGTTTTTTCCAGTGGAAATAAAGAAGCTTTTGTTATACAATATGAATCGTAGTAAATTTAAGTAATTCTCCCAAAAGGAGTCAAAGAGATATTCCGGACCAGATCCGGACCATAGAAAGGAACTAAACTTGGCAAATTATAAGATTATTAACGGCACCATCCTCACCTGCCTGGAGAAGGGGCTGAAGACAGAAGAGAAGACGGTCTTTGTCCGGGATGGCCGGATCAGTTTCCAGCCATTTTCTGAGGATGAAGACTTTGAAGTAGTTGACGCCAGAAGAAAGCTTATCATGCCGGGCCTCATCAATATGCATACCCATTCCTATATGACCATGATGAGGAACTACGCAGATGATGTCCCCTTTACGGACTGGCTTTTTAACCGGGTTATGCCTGTGGAAGATAACCTTCCTGTGGAAGCAGCCTACTGGACCTCTCTCCTGGGCTGCCTGGAGATGATTACCACCGGAACCACTTGCTTTGTAGATATGCATATGTATCACCGGCAGGCTGCCCTGGCGGCAAGAGACGCCGGTATGAGGGCTTATATCGGCAGGGGTCTGGTGGGAGAGGACCTTTACGGGGACGGCTACAGCCGTTACCAGCAGGCCATGGAAGAAAAAGAAGAATTTGCCTCTGACAGGCTGAACTTCCTCCTTTCCCCCCATGCCATCTATACCTGCTCGGAGAAACTGCTGGTCCAGATCGGCGAAGCGGCTAAAAAGGATGGTTTTTTGAAGCAGATCCACCTGTCTGAGAGCATGACGGAGATCGAGGATTGTTACAAGGCCCATGGTAAGTCTCCGGTAGCTTACTTGAAGGATATCGGCTTCCTTGATGCTGATACGATCCTGGCTCACTGCGTCCAGATGCAGGAGGGAGACCTGGACATTATCCGGAACTGTGGCGCTACTATTGTCACCAATGTGGCCAGCAATGCCAAGCTGGGCAACGGAATCGCTCCCCTGGTCGACATGAGGGAAGCAGGGATTAATGTCTGTGTGGGAACCGATGGGGCTGCCAGCAATAATACCTTAAATATGTTCCGGGAGATGGGACTCCTGTCTCTTATGCATAAGGCCCATACCAGGGATTGTCTGGCTATTCCATCAGACTATATCGTACAGATGGCCACCTGTCATGCCGGCAAGGCTCTGAAGGATAAGAATATTGGAAGTATCCATGAGGGAGCCAGGGCGGACCTGGTATTTGTGGACCTTGACAGTCCGTCCCTTTTCCCTAATAATAATATCATCTCATCCCTCTGCTATTCCGCGAATGGATCTGAGGTAGACTCCGTGATGATCAATGGCAGCTTTGTTATGAAAAACCGTGACCTGCTGACCATCGATAAGGAGAGAGTATTCTTTGAAGTAAGTAAGATCGTGGAGGCCAACCTCATTCATTGATGGGCAGCTACGTGAAATCATCTAAGTAAGGAGATTATAAATGAGCATTATCAAAGATTCTTCCCTGGCTCCTGCAGGGATGACAAAGATTAACTGGGTCCGGTCCCATATGCCGGCTTTATCCCAGATTGAAAAGCAGTTTGAAGAGGAAAAGCCCTTTGAAGGCCTGCGGATTGCCGTGTCCGTCCATTTGGAGGCAAAGACCTCCAACCTGGGTCTGGTTCTGAAAAAGGGAGGAGCTGAGGTCTTCCTGACTGGCTGCAATCCTCTGTCCACCCAGGATGATGTGGCGGCAGCGGTCGCAGAGCTGGGCGTAGAAACCTACGGCCTCTACGGGGTTAACGAAGAAGAGTATGAGAAGCTCCTGGTGGAAACTCTCAAATGTCATCCCCACCTGATCGTCGACGACGGAGGAGATCTGATCAACCTTTTAGGGGGAAAATGTAAAGAGTACGGCGACCAGCTGATCGGCGGCTGCGAGGAGACCACCACAGGAATCATCCGTCTCAAGGCCAGAGAGCGGGAGGGAATCCTGCCCTGTCCTATGATGGCGGTCAATGATGCCAAGGCCAAGCATTATTATGATAATAAGTATGGAACCGGCCAGTCTGTGTGGACAGCCATCATGGATACCACCAATCTTATAGTGGCCGGCAAGACCGTTGTTGTAGCCGGCTATGGCTGGTGCGGCAAAGGCGTTGCCATGAGAGCCAAGGGAATGGGAGCCAATGTGATCGTGACGGAGATTGATCCCTTTAAAGCCCTGGATGCCACCATGGACGGCTTCCGGATCATGAAGATGGATGACGCCGCAAAGCTGGGAGATTTCTTTGTTACCGTAACTGGCTGTAAGGACGTCATTGTGGAGAGACATTTCCTTGAAATGAAGGATAATGCCATCCTTTGTAATGCCGGCCATTTCGATTGTGAGATTGATGTGGCCTGCCTCAGGGACATTGCCGTATCCCAGAAGCTCCAGCGCAATAATATCATTGGCTATACCTTAAAGAATGGAAAGACTCTTAACGTTCTGGGAGAGGGCAGACTGGTTAACCTGGCCTGCGGTATGGGCCATCCGGCTGAGATTATGGATATGTCCTTTGCTGTCCAGGCCTTGAGTCTTAAGTGGCTGGCCGACCACCGGGATTCCCTGGAGAAAAAGGTCTACCAGGTTCCTGACTCCATCGATGATACTATCGGCAGATATAAGCTGGAAGCCATGGGACTGGAGATCGACAAGCTGACGGAGGACCAGGAGGCCTACCTGTCCGGCTGGTCTGTGTAAAAGACATATAAAGTAAAAGAGGAAAGGAAGCCGGCTTCGCTGAGGCCGGTTTTCCTGATTCCATGAGTAAATAAATATATTTTAAATAATCAAGGAAGTTCCGAAACATAAAAAATGGATGCCAGACTGTTTTCTGCAGTTGACATCCATTAATTGTTTTCATTTTAAATTATAAAAATTCATTTGAAAATACATTTTTAAAGATTGCAGACGGCTGTAACTAAGGCGATCCTCATCATGTCGTTAAAGCCTTCCCTGATCTCTTCGGGAGAGAGGACCTCGCCGGTGCTGACATTGTCAGAGATACTGAGAACCGACAGGGCCTTTTTCTTATTTGCCTTGGCGCAGAGGTAGAGGCCGGCGGTCTCCATCTCAACGGCCAGCATGCCCTTGGCCTTTGCCTTCTCGATGGCCTTGGGGTCCGGATTGTAGAAATAATCCGTGGTGAAGACACTGCCTGCCTGAATGGGAACCTTAAGCTCCTTAGCTACCTGCTGGGCAGTAGCGAGAAGCTTCGGGTCTGCCGTAGGTTTCAGGCTGCCATCGGGACTAAAGACCTGGGGACAGGCAGAATTGGTGATGGCGGATTCTGTGATGATTACATCCTTGAGCTGGATATCATCCTGGATGGCTCCCGCGGAGCCCACGCGGATAATCATGTCTACGCCGAAAAAGTTATACAGCTCATGGGCATAGAGGACCATGGAAGGGATACCCATACCAGATCCCATGACAGAGACCTCCTTACCCAGGAAGGTTCCGGTATAGCCCAGCATATTGCGGACATCGTTAAAAAGAACCGGATTTACCAGATAATTCTCCTTCCTTGACAAAAGTGGGAGCATGGTACGAAGAAGACAAGAAAGTGTACCTTTACGACGATGATAAACAGTCTATGGTGTTGATGTATGACTTCTCCATTGGTGACAATGAGAATCTGAGTCTCATTGATGATTATCCACCTTTTATGATAGGACCGAAGCAGACAGGAGGAATTGAAGGGTTTAAAGGTGCTTACAGGGATGTCATGATTGACCAGAATATCATGAGTACCACCTGGCTGGAAGGTGTTGGCGGTATTGAAGGTCCGACAAAGAGGAAAAATACAATTTCCCAGAGAAAAAAGCAGATAAAAAATGCTCTCTCTTACTGCCTGCTGGCCCAGGGAATACCTCTCATTTACGCCGGTGACGAGTTCGGAAATTCTCAGGACGGGAACAATAATGCCTACTGCTGTGATGACCCGATGGGTTGGGTGAACTGGGATAAGACAGGCAGATTCAGGGATATCACTGACTTTGCGAAGCAGCTGATCTCATTCCGCAAAGAGCACCCGATCCTTCATCCGGAGACAGGACTTCGCGGAACAGATTACAGAAATCTCGGTTATCCGGATATTTCATTTCATGATTCCAAGGCCTGGTATTTTATCGAGGATCCGAATGCGAGATCACTGGGTGTCATGCTGAACGGTGCTTATGCCGGTGAGGAAAAAGTATACATTTATATCGGATTTAATGCTTACTGGGAGCCGCATACATTTGCACTTCCTTCCCTGCCGGTCGGAATGAAATGGGAACGCGCGATGGAGTCAGCTCCGTCTGAAACGGAAAAACTTCATGATGAGGCGGTTGCGGCTGCTGTTGCCAGACAGGTCGAGGCGGCAAATGACCGGGCGGTAATTGCTACGGCCCGCGCAGAGCATGCTCTTCTTGAGGAAAAGAACGAGAAGGAATAC
>CAMOZD010000047.1 GCA_946630645.1 uncultured Lachnospiraceae bacterium | reverse complement strand
TCGCCTGATCCAGGCCATTGTCCGACGGGCTTTTTATCAAGATAAGAATATGATTTATACGCCGCGCAGAGAACAGGTACATAAAAAGCCAGCTTCTGGGCGGCGTAAACTATATAGACCGAAGAACTTCTTTAAGAAAGAGTGGAGTTTACATATGGAGGATTTACTTCAGGTTGGAATCATCACCGGAACCCACGGCTTGAAGGGCGAAGTGAAGGTATTTCCCACGACAGATGACAAAAACAGATTCCTGGATCTTGACAAGGTCCTTATTGATAAAAACGGAGAACTGATTGAGAAGAAGGTTGAGGGCTGCAGGTTCTTTAAACAGTTTGTATTCCTGAAATTCCAGGGTATGAACGATATCAATATGGTAGAGCAGTTCAAGCGCTGTCCCCTCATGGTTACCCGGGAGGATGCGGTTCCATTAGAAGAAGATGAGTACTTTATTGCCGACCTGGTCGGCCTGACCATCGTGGATGATTCCGGCGTGACCATCGGCACCCTGGAAAATGTCATTCAGACCGGGGCCAATGATGTTTATGAGGTTCTGACCCAGGATGGGGGAAGGATTCTGCTGCCGGCCATCAAGGATTGTATCCTGGATGTGGACATGGAGGAGAAGATCATCCTGGTTCACCTGCTGAAAGGGCTGACAAAGTGATGAATTTTCACGTATTAACACTGTTTCCCGGCATGATAGAAGAGGGTATGCACACCAGTGTGACAGGCCGGGCCCTGGACCAGGGACTGATCAGTCTGGAGACAGTAAATATCAGGGATTTTGCCTTTAACAAGCATAAGCATGTGGACGATTATCCCTACGGGGGCGGTGCCGGCATGGTCATGCAGGCTGAGCCCATCTACCTGGCCTGGGAAAGTGTCGCAGGAACCATGGAGAAGAAGCCCAGGGTGATTTACGTCACCCCCCAGGGTAAGGTGTTCAACCAGGCCATGGCCCAGGACTATTCCCGGGAGGAGGACCTGGTATTCCTCTGTGGTCATTATGAAGGAGTGGACGAGCGGATTCTGGAAGAAATCGTCACGGATTATGTCTCCATCGGGGATTATGTCTTAAGTGGCGGTGAGCTGGCGGCTATGGTGATTATGGACGCCGTATCCAGACTGGTTCCGGGAGTTCTCGGCAATGAGGAGTCAGCGGAATTTGAATCCTTTCATGACTCTCTTTTGGAGCATCCCCACTATACCCGGCCGGCCGTCTTTCACGGCAAACCGGTGCCGGAAGTTCTCTTGAGCGGCCACCATGCCAACATAGACCGCTGGCGCCGCAACCAGTCCTTAAAGAGGACAAAGGAGCGGAGACCGGACCTGCTGGACCGGGCCCGGCTTAGTAAAGAGGATATCAAATATTTAAAAACACTTGCACCCGATTCGAATGTATGATATTATTTTGTAGTTGTGAAAAAAAGGTGGTCCTCTGTTACAGGACGATAAGACAGAATGATCGTTCCGTTATTAGTATTAAGAACACCGAGAATATTTAGGAGGTCACACATGAACGATATTATTAAGAACATTGAGAATGCACAGCTGAAGCCGGAGATTACAGAGTTCCACGTTGGTGATACAGTCCGCGTATCCTCCAAGGTAGTTGAGGGAGCACGTGAGAGAATCCAGGTGTTCGAGGGCACAGTAATCAAGAGACAGAACGGCGGAGCCAAAGAGACATTTACAGTTAGAAAGTTCTCCAACGGTGTAGGCGTTGAGAAGACCTGGCCGGTACATTCCCCTATCGTGACAAAGATTGACGTTGTCCGCAGAGGTAAGGTAAGAAGAGCGAAACTGTTCTACCTCCGTGACAGAGTTGGTAAGAAGGCTAAGGTAAAAGAGTTAGTGAAATAGTATCGATTGAAACCGGGGCGAGTAAGGGATTACTTGCCCTGTTTTTCCATCCTGAGCGCTGCGGAGGAAAAACTTATGAAGAATTACCGCTATGTCGAGAGAAGGAACCGGATGATCCGTAATGTCGGTCTCTGGGTAGGAGAGATTCTACTCATGATTCTTCTGGCATATCTTCTTGTCCACTATTGTGTGCAGGTGATCCTGGTCCATGGGGAATCCATGCAGCCGGCCTATTATGACAATGATATGATTCTTGTCAGTAAGCTGGATTACCGGCTCAGAAACCCAGACAGGGGAGACGCGGCTGTCATAGAACTGGAAAATGGCAGCAGTACCCACTATTCCGTCAAGCGGGTTGTGGCCCTCCCGGGAGAGACTGTGCAGATTAATGAAGGTAAGCTCTATATTAACGGAGAGGTTATGGATGATCTATTTGATGAGGATATCCTGTCGGCAGGTCTTGCGGCCTATGAGATCCACCTGGGAGAAAATGAGTATTTTGTCATGGGGGATAACTGCAATAACAGTGAAGACTCCAGAGTGGCTAATATCGGTAATATAGACAGAGACAAATTTGTGGGCTGCGTGAAGGTCAAGCTGAGATCGTCCCAGTGAGACTGGTGTCAAGGCCGGGTGGGAACTGTCCAGATGAGACTGGACTGACAGCAAAACTGGCGGATCGGTCCAGGTGAGACTGGCGGCAAAGCCGGCCGGGGACTTATCCGGATGAGACTGTTGACAGGGCCTGGAGGTGTTTTTGATGTGCCAGCCTGGGTCCGGTCCCGGACCGGGACACAGAAAGGAGACTGACACAATGCATTTTCAATGGTATCCGGGCCATATGACAAAGGCCCGCAGGATGATGCAGGAAAATATAAAGCTTATAGATGTAGTTCTTGAACTTCTGGATGCCAGGGTTCCCCAGAGCAGCCGCAATCCGGATATCAACAGTCTGGCCAATAATAAGTACAGGATTATTATTCTGAATAAGGCGGACATGGCAGATCCGGACATTACTGCCCGCTGGGAGGAATACTATAAGGACCAGGGTTTTTATGTGGCCCGGATTAATTCCAGGAAGGGCACGGGCATGAAGGAGCTGAAGCGTCTGATTGCCGAAGCCTGCAGGGAGAAGAAGGAGAGAGACCGGAAAAGAGGAATCCTGAACCGGCCTGTGAGGGCCATGGTTGCCGGGATCCCCAACGTGGGCAAGTCCACCTTCATCAATTCCTTCGCAGGCAAGGCCTGTACCAAGACCGGTAACAAGCCGGGTGTCACAAAGGGCAAGCAGTGGATTAAGATTAACAAGGATGTGGAATTACTGGATACGCCGGGTATCCTCTGGCCCAAGTTTGAAGACCAGAGGGTGGGCATGAGACTAGCTATGATCGGGTCCATCAAGGATGAGATCCTCAACACGACAGAGCTGGCCTGGCATCTGACAGACTATCTCCGGGAAAGCTATCCCGGTGTGCTGGCTGACCGTTATGGACTACAGGCGGAAACTGGCCTGACCAGGGAAGACCTGCTGGCGGCCATTGCCCGGGTCAGAGGCTGTATCATGAAGGGAGGAGAGCCTGACCTTGACAAGGCGGCAAAGCTGCTGATGGAGGATTTCCGGTCCCTTCGACTGGGCTGTCTCTCCCTAGAGACTCCCGGGGACTGGGATCCGGACAGGAAGGGTTTACCCGGACCTGGCCAAAGGAAGGACATAATATGACAACGAAGAAAGCAAACAGTTATAAAAAGGCTACAGAAAGCCGGGGAAAAAAGGACCAGGAAAAGGAAGGCTTACTCAAAGAGTTTTTTATGACCATAGTCTATCTGGCAGTGGTCTGTCTTACGGTTTTTCTCCTTCTCCATTATGTCGGTCAAAGGACGGTGGTGAGGGGAGATTCCATGGAGAATACCCTGGTCAATGGGGAGAACCTGATTATGGATAAGATTTCCTACCGGTTCTCGGATCCCAAAAGATTTGACATTGTGATTTTCCCCGGTCCGGAAGAGTTCGGGGAACATCCTTACTATATTAAGAGGATTATCGGACTGCCCGGAGAGACAGTACAGATCAGGGACGGTCTGGTCTATATCGATGGAGAGGTCCTCACTGAGGATGTCTATGGTATTACCGACTACATTGAAGAGGCCCAGGACGCCGCCCGGCCCATCACCCTGGGGGAGGATGAATATTTCTGCCTGGGCGACAACAGGCCGGTCAGCTTTGACAGCAGGTATCCGGAAGTGGGACCTGTGACCCGGTCAGAAATCATAGGCAAGGTATGGATCAGAATCTGGCCCTTCAGCAAATTTGGGTCTGTAGACTGACAGACAAGAGGAATGGACAGGCTGCCCTGGGAAGCTTCCCAGGGGCCGGGAGGTGGTCTGCTTATGAAAAGTATCAGGGAAATCCAGGAGGAGTTCCGGGGATTGGCTCCGGACCAGGTTGCCGACCTGATTATGGTATATGCCGGCGATGAGCGAAAAGGAGTGCAGAAGCTGCTGGAAACGGAGAGTAAAAAGCTCGACCGTTATAAGGAGGAGCTTGCCAGAATAGAGGAACTCTGTTATTTTGAGAAGAAATACCGGGACCGGGGTTTGATCTGCGGTATCGATGAAGTGGGCCGGGGGCCCCTTGCCGGGCCGGTGGTAGCCGGAGCGGTGATTCTGCCAAAGGACAGCCGTATTCTATATATTAATGATTCCAAGAAGCTTTCTGCCAAAAAGAGGGAGGAGCTTTACGATATTATCAGCAGGGAGGCTGTCTCTTTCAGCCTGGGTATGGCCACACCGGAGAGGATCGACGAGATCAACATACTCCAGGCCACTTATGAGGCCATGGGCAAGGCGATCGACGGCCTCAGTGTCCGGCCGGACCTCCTGCTCAACGATGCCGTAACCATTCCCCGGGTAACCATAGATCAGGTTGCCATCGTCCATGGGGATGCCAGAAGTATCTCCATAGGGGCCGCAAGCATCATGGCCAAGGTATTCAGGGACAGGATGATGGTGGAATATGACCGGATCTATCCCGGTTATGGCTTTGCCTCCAATAAGGGCTATGGATCAAAAGACCATATAGAGGCTCTGAAAAGACTGGGCCCCTGTCCCATACACAGAAGGAGCTTTATCGGCCATTTTTGCTGACAGGAGCTATTTATGTAAAATGCCGGCTGTGGCCGGATAACTCTTTAAAATATTTATCAGGATTGGAATAGATCATATGGATATGCGGAAAAAGACCGGTAAGCTTGGAGAGACTGCCGCCGCTGCCTTTTTACAGGGGCAGGGGGTTCGCATATTGGAGAGAAATTTTCACAGCAGGTTCGGAGAGATTGATCTCATAGGCCTTGACGGGCCCTATCTGGCTGTGATTGAAGTGAAGACGAGGAAGAGCCGGGTATCCGGCCAGGGTGCGGAAGCTGTAGATCTGCGTAAACAACATAAGATCTGCAGCACCTTTAATTATTACCGCATGAAAAGGAAACTGTCGGATTATGTGCCGGTCCGCTTCGATGTGGTCGAGGTGGATGGGGACTCCGGCTGCCGTTGGATCAAGAATGCTTTTGACTTCCTGGAGTGAAGCCGGCGGGAATCCGGAAAGTGTCTGGCTGAGCCGGTCACTGCATTTGGGAAAAGGCAGGAGTGGAGCCGGCAGTACATAAAGCAGAGTTTGGATGGAGCCGGCGGTGTACTCAGAAGAATATGGAAACTGCTGACTCTCATCCCGATCAGGAGAGTGGACTTATGGGAAAACTGCATCACAGAATCGCCGCCGTAGCCCCTGACAGTATCGGCTGGGAGCTGGGTCTGGAGCCGGGAGACGCGGTTGTGTCCATCAATGACAAGGAAATTAAGGATATATTTGATTATCAGTTCTATATAGAAGATGAATTTTTAAAGGTGGAGGTCCTGACTAAGGATGGAGAGACCTGTCTGCTGGAGATTGAGAAGGACGAGGATGAGGATCTGGGTATAGCCTTTGAATCCTCCCTCATGGATGATTATCACAGCTGCTGCAACAAATGTGTCTTTTGCTTTATAGACCAGATGCCTCCGGGCATGAGGGAGACTCTGTATTTCAAAGATGATGATTCCAGACTGTCCTTCCTGCAGGGCAATTACATTACCCTGACCAACATGAAGGACGAGGATGTGGACAGACTGATCTACTATCATCTTTCCCCCATCAATATTTCCGTTCATGCCACCAATCCCCAGCTGCGCTGTCAGCTGCTCCATAACCGTTTTGCCGGGGATATCCTGGAAAAGATAGAACGTTTTTATGAGGCGGGGATCCGGATGAACTCCCAGGTAGTCCTCTGCAAGGGTCTCAATGACGGGCCTGAGCTGGACAGGACCATTGGGGACCTGGGCCATTTTCTCCCCTATATGGAGAGCCTGTCTGTGGTTCCTGTGGGTCTTACCAGGTACCGGGAAGGCCTGGTCAGGCTGGAGCCCTTTGACGGCCGGGAGGCAGGCAGGGTCTTAGACCAGATTATGGGCTGGCAGCAGCATTTTCTAAAGGAAAATGGGACAGCTTTTGTCCACGCCTCCGATGAATGGTTCATCCTGGCGGGCAGGGATTTCCCGGAGGCGGATTATTACGAGGGTTATGGTCAGCTGGAAAATGGTGTGGGCATGGTCCGGCTGCTGATTGACGAAGTCATGGAAAGACTGGAGGAGCTGGCCGGCCTGGCCAGGGACGCCGGACAATTTCAGCCGCCGGCAGAAGGAAAGCGCAGGGTTTCCATAGCCACAGCCAGGCTGGCTTACCCCACCATCCGCAGGCTGGCAGGCCAGGTCATGGACCGCTATCCCTGGCTTTCGGTGGAAGTCTACTGTATCCGCAATGATTTCTTCGGGGAATTGATTACCGTGTCAGGGCTGATGACAGGCCAGGATATCATAGCCCAGCTTAAGGGTCAGGACCTGGGTCAGGTACTGTTCCTGCCTGAAAATGTCCTGCGGGCCGGCGAGGAGGTGCTTCTTGATGACCTCACTCTGGGGGACCTGGAAGAGGCTCTGGGAAGGCCTGTGGAAATAATCGGCTCTGATGGTAAAAATTTTGTTGATAAATTACTGAATATCTAATATAATTTAGGCAAATCATTAAATTTGTCTGGTTGGACATGGAGGATTTTATGAGTAAACCGGTTGTTGCAGTGGTAGGACGACCTAATGTTGGAAAGTCTACATTATTTAATGCATTGGCGGGAAGCCGAATTTCGATTGTGGAGGATACTCCGGGCGTGACGAGGGACCGTATCTATGCGGATGTGACCTGGCTGAACTATCAGTTTACCCTGATTGATACCGGCGGAATCGAGCCGGAGTCCAGTGACCTGATTTTGTCCCGTATGAGGGAACAGGCTGAGACAGCGATCAATACGGCAGATGTGATTCTCTTTCTGACAGATGTCCGCCAGGGTCTGGTAGACGCGGACTTTAAAGTGGCAGATATGCTCAGAAGGTCCCGGCGCCCCGTAATCCTGGTGGTCAATAAGGTGGACAGCTTTGAGAAGTTCATGCCGGATGTCTATGAGTTCTATAATCTTGGCCTGGGTGATCCGGTACCCATCTCCGCGGCGGGTAAACTGGGTCTTGGCGATATGCTGGATCTGGTGGTGGAGCGTTTTGACGCTGTGCCTGAAGATGAGGAGGAGGATGACCGGCCTAAGATTGCCGTGATCGGCAAGCCCAATGTAGGTAAGTCATCCATGATCAACAAGCTGCTCGGTGAGGAGCGGGTGATTGTTTCCCCCATCGCCGGAACGACCAGGGATGCCATTGATACCACTGTCATCCGGGACGGCCGGGAGTATGTCTTTATCGACACTGCCGGTCTGCGTCGTAAAAGCAAGGTCAAGGAAGAGCTGGAACGTTACAGTATCATCCGGACCGTGACTGCC
>CAMOZD010000046.1 GCA_946630645.1 uncultured Lachnospiraceae bacterium | reverse complement strand
AAAGACAATTGGAAGACTCCGCAAAAGCTGCAGATCTTTTTTCGGGGAGTAATCCAGGGCCCGGGCCGCCAGAAAATAGATGGCCACCGAAACCCCCATTCCAATCAGGACCAGTTCCAGAGTTATCCTTCCATTCAAAATAATCCATATGACAAAAAATAAAAAAGCCATATAAAACCTCTTTTATAACCATTATTTATACTGAAAATATCAGCGTTTTAGCTTGAATCATTCTACACCCATAAAGCACATTTGTAAATATTAAACATAATCGGTACAGGTAACCTCCTCACTGGGTGTGGTCACGCCGGCAACATCATTCTTACCATGTCAATGGGCATCCCCAAAGCTTATTTAAGTCCCAGCCCATAGCTATTATCATAAGGCGGAATATAAGAATTTCCAGCTGGCACATCCCCGGAGATTATTAATAAACGAAAACCGAGGATTATTCTTTTATATACCATAACCTGTCTATAAAAAAAGCCGCGGAGGGGCCCTGCACAGGCAGGGCCGTCCTTCCGCGGCCGGCTTGCTCTTACGAAAAGGCCCGGGCATGGCTTCATAGGGCCAGATTCCCCTGGCTTCCCGGATCTAGAGCTTTCCGATAATCTCCCTTTTGTAGGCGAGAAACTGGTCAGACAGAGAAAAATTCTCATCCCTGGGTTTCTTTTCTTTGATGATGATCTGGTCCCTGATCTGGCCAGGCTTCCCATTCAGGATATAAATCCTGTCTGAAAGAAGAATGGCCTCATCAATATCATGGGTGATAAAAAGGGTCGACAGGTCAATCCTCTCCATGACGTCCAGATACCACTTATGAATCAGCGACTTGGTTATGGTATCGAGGGCACTGAAGGGCTCATCTAAGAGGGCCACACCCTGGGATGACAGGTAGGTCCTGAGCAGGGCTGCCCTCTGCCGCATACCCCCAGACAACTGGCAGGGGTAAAGGTACTGGGTTCCCTCCAGGCCAAAGTCCTCAAAAAGAGGGTCTGCCTGGGCTCTGGCCTCCTTCCTGCCCATGCCCCGGATGACCAGGGGCAGGGATACATTATCGATAATTTTTTTATGGGAAAACAACATATCCTTTTGCAGCATATAGCTGACCCTGCCGGGATTGCCGGTCACATCCTCTCCCCGCAGGAGGACCCTGCCCTCCTCGGGAAGGGTCAGGCCGGACAGGACATGGAAAAGGGTGGTCTTGCCGGACCCGCTCATACCGAGAAGGCTGACCAGCTCCCCCTTGCCCAGCTCAATATTGATATCTCTTATGATGGTCTTGCCACTGTATTTTTTTGTGATATGGTCTGCCTGAAGCAGGATCTCCTTGTCCATAGCTTGTCTTCTTTCCTGCGGATCATCCGCCATTTTGCCCCTACTGGGGAAGATAATCATTGGAGTAGCCCAGGCCTGTCAGGTCATGGCTGGTCAGCTTGTTCTGGGCCAGCCAGCTGTAAAAGCCATCCCAGCGGGCCTGGTCGATCAGGCCCCAGGCTGGTGCGTCTGCCACGTACTGGTCAGCAAGCCAGGTCTGGCTGGCCTTGACCAGGTCTGCGGAATCAGCCAGAGACCCGGTCTCATCCCCGTCAATCAGCATCTGGGCTGCCTGGTCAGGATTCTCCATGGCATACTCGTAGCCCTTTTTCGTTGCGGCAAGGAAGGCCTTAGCCAGATCAGGGGACTCTTTAAGAAAATCATTATTGGCAATGATGACTGGTGTATAGTAATCAAATACTTCGTTGATATCCCTGAAATTCCAGTAGTCTACATCCACCTTTTCGATATCGGCAGTGATACCTCCCCAGCCATAGAAGATCCAGATGGCATCGGTCTGGTGGGCCGCCAGGGCTGCCGGCTCATCGGTGATATTATTGGGAATCAGGGTAACCTTGTCAAAGTCTCCCCCGTCATCGGTCACAACCTGTTTTAAAGTGGCCAGTTCCACCGGTGAATTCCAGGTGGAATACTGCTTGCCTTCCAGTCCCTTGGGCCGGTCGATACCGTCACCCTTTCTGGAAATAATACCAGAGGTGTTATGCTGGATCAGGCCTGCCACTGCCGTGATCCCCAGAGGGTCGTCCATATCCAGGGCTGCCGCCATGGTATCCTGGGCTTCCACGGCAAACTGGGCCTGGCCGGAAGCACACATGGTCGCGGCTCCATCCTCCGGCGGCTGGACGATCTCCACATCCAGGCCGGCCTCCTCATAATAGCCCTGGGCCTTGGCCACGTAAATGCCGGTGTGGTTGGTATTGGGGGTCCAGTCCAGGCAGAAAGTAATCTTAGTTAGTTCCTTGTCTTCCTGGCCGCTACTTTCTCCCGCCTTCTGGCCGGAAGAAGACCCACAGGCAGCCAGGCCCAGAGCCATGGCCGCACAGAGCAATAAGCTGACAGGTTTTCTAAAAATATTCTTTTTCATATCTAGTCCTCCTCAAAATGACGCAAATAATTGTTTTGTCTATTTTCCCGTCTCCCCGGCCGAAGCCAGGTCCTGTCTCTTTTCCACCTGGACCCAGGGCATGGCAACCCGGCTTAACAGGTTTACAAAGGCCATGAGCAGGAGACTGATGATCACAATGAATATAATGACCGCAAACATTTTATCAAAGGCATAGGCCTTTTTTACCCTGGTCATGTAGACACCCAGGCCCTCAAAACCGCCCAGCCATTCGGAAATGACCGCACCCACAACAGCGTAGGATGCGGAGATCCGCAGGCCGGAAAAAAAGTTGGGTAAGGCCGAGGGGAATTTCACATGGGTAAAAATCTGCATCCGCCCCGCTCCCATGGCCCTCATGAGGTCAATGGCGTCCCGGTCCACATTCCGGTAGCCGTCTAAAAGGCCCACAGTTATGGGAAAAAAGGTGGTGATGACCACCAGGGTAATCTTGGGAGCCATGCCAAAACCCATCCACAACACCAGCAGGGGCGCTATGGCTATGGTAGGGATGGTCTGGGTAATGATCATCAGGGGATAGAGGGCCCGGTCCAGAAGCAGGAACCGGTCCATGACCGTGGCCGTGATAAAGGCCAGCCCCACACCGATACAAAGGCCGTAAAAGGCCTCCTGCAGGGTCACCCTGCTGTGGTCCATGATAGTGGGGAAATCATTGACCATGGCCCTGGCCACATCCACGGGGGATGGCAGCATGTACGCAGGAACCGCACCTGTCTCACAGACCAGAAACCAGACCAGGCAGATCAGGGCCAGGGCTGCCGCCGCCGGCAGCTTACTGGTGATGCTTGGTAACTTTCCGTTCAATCGTCAGCACGTCTCCTTCCGGTTTATAGGAAATCTTCACATAAGTATTCATGGCCTTACAGCCTGCCCTGGCGGCGATCAACTGGCAGTTCTTCACAATTTCCATCAGCTCGTCATAATCTCCCTCAATGGTGGTCTCAAAGGGTCCCACATAGGAGCTGAGTCCGGTGGACTTGATATAGGCGATCACCTCATCGACGATCCGGATCACTTCTTCCTCGTCAACTACTGTCGGCAAAACCTGGATTGCTACACTTGCATTCATAAAAATAACCTCCTTAACATGAAAAAAAGCGCCCGCTGGAATATGCGGCGCCTGGCTTGGGAATATGGCATCAAAAAAATGCTGATGAAAACTCTTCCTTCGCTGGCATTATCCAGACAGGTTCTGGGGTCAAAGTCGAACTTACTCTCAGCCATAAAGGCTCCCCCGGTTTTATTTGACTGATAGAATTATATATCAAAAAATGACGATTCACAAGTCTTTTATAAAACAATCATATCGATTCTGTTTTTTATATCAATATCGATTCTGTTTAATATCAATTTCAATTCTGCTTTTAATATCAATTTCTATTCTGTTTTTTATTCCAGTAATTATTCTATTTTTATATCAGCTGCTGTTCTGTTTTTTTCTGATTAATTCTTTTTTCTCAGGTCTGTTTTCACCACATTTCCAGACCTTGTTCCCCTTTCTGATCTTAATTACAGGATTTCAGGAATTACTCTTAAAAATTATTTGACATCCCAAATTATTTATGTTATTTTAATCGAGTGAAATGCAATGATGAGGAATAGTAGAATCCCGGGAAGCATGCAGAGAGCTGCCGGCTGGTGTGAGGCAGACGCTGAAAGGATTTGAACTCGCCTCTGAGCAGCATGCTGAACCGTATAATTTTTTTGGATTATACAGTAGGCAGAGCCGGAGCCTGACCGTTACAGCAGGAGGATATAAGGTTTTAACCCGTATCTGATATGAGTGCATATCCTGATGGCTATTCAGCCCGGGGATATGAATAAGAGTGGTACCGCGTGAGTTTATCTCCGTCTCTTTGTATGGCAAAGGGATGGAGTTTTTTTATTAGCACCGGAGGCAGGCAGGACAGCCCCACTTCCGGCGGCCAAATCAGAATTATTTAGGAGGATAACAGATTATGAGACATGCAGAAAAATATAAGCCAATGTATTTCCCGTCACCGGAACCCTGTTTTGACTGGGTTGTCAAGGACCATATCGAAAAACCACCGATCTGGTGCTCCGTAGACCTTCGTGACGGCAACCAGGCCCTGATCATCCCCATGAGCTTAGAAGAGAAGATCGAATTTTTCAAGCTTCTGGTCAAGGTTGGTTTTAAGGAGATTGAGGTTGGCTTCCCTGCTGCTTCCGAAACAGAGTTCGAATTCTGCCGTACTTTAATCGAGCAGGATCTGATCCCTGACGATGTGACCATCCAGGTTCTGACCCAGGCCCGGGAGCACATCATCAAAAAGACCTTTGAGGCCATCAAGGGCGTAAAACAGGCCGTTGTCCACCTGTATAACTCCACATCCGTAGCCCAGCGGCAGCAGGTTTTCCGCAAGGACCCGGAAGAAATCATCCAGATTGCCGTTGACGGAGCCAGGCTCCTCAAGCAGCTGACAGAGGAAGACGGCGGCAATTACCGTTTTGAGTACTCTCCCGAGAGCTTTACAGGAACAGAGATGCCTTTTGCCCTGGAAATCTGTAACGCAGTACTGGATGTGTGGAAGCCCACTAAGGACTGGCCCACCATCATCAATCTGCCTGTAACCGTATCCCACTCCATGGCCCATATCTATGCCAGCCAGATTGAGTACATGCACAAGCATCTGAAATACAGGGACGGCGTTGTCCTCTCCCTCCATCCCCACAATGACCGTGGAACCGGTGTGGCAGACACTGAGCTGGCCCTCTTAGCCGGAGCAGACCGGGTGGAAGGAACCCTTTTTGGCAACGGCGAGAGAACCGGTAACGTGGACATTATCACCCTGGCCCTCAACATGTACTCCCATGGTATCGAGCCAGGTCTGGATTTCACAGATCTGCCCAGCATTATCGAAGTCTATGAGCGGGTGACCCGCATGAAGGTCTACGACCGGGCCCCCTATGCCGGCAAGCTGGTATTCGCCGCATTTTCCGGCTCCCACCAGGATGCCATCGCCAAAGGTATGCTGTGGAGAGAAACCCATGACAATGAAAAATGGACCGTACCTTACCTGGCCATCGATCCCAAAGACCTGGGCCGGGAGTACGAGGCTGACGTAATCAGAATCAACAGCCAGTCCGGCAAGGGCGGTATCGGCTATCTTCTTGACCAGACCTACGGTATCCGGATTCCTCCTAAGATGCGTGAGGAAGTGGGCTATAAAGTGAAAAGTGTTTCTGACCATGGCCATAAAGAGCTGCAGCCGGAAGAAGTCCTGGATGTCTTCCGCCATGAATATGTAAATATCGCCGACCCCATTGAACTTCTGGAAGTTCATTTCAAACAGGACCATGGTATCCTGACAGAACTCCTTGTCAACGAGAATGGTGAGCACAAGACCTACTCCGGCCGTGGAAATGGTCGTCTTGACGCTGTCAGCAATGCCATCAAAAAGAATATGAATTTCAACTACACCATCTCCACCTACGAAGAGCATGCCCTCAACGTAGGCTCCAATTCTAAGGCCTGCTCCTATGTGGCCATCGACGGGGATGATGGTGTGACCTACTGGGGTGTGGGAATTGACGACGATATCATCAATTCCTCTGTCCTGGCCCTCATCAGTGCCGTCAACCGTTACGGAAGCGACACCACAGAAGAGCTGGAGGACTAATATTTAGAGACTGATAATTAAGGACTGATATTTAGGGAAAAGTTTTTAAGGACTGATACTTAAAGACCAGTACTTAAGCACTAACATTTAAGAACTTATATCTAAAAACCAGTATCTAAGAACTAGCACTTAAATACTAATATTTAAAAGAACATATCATAGAAGCACAAAGGCCGCTGCGCCAGGGCCAATCCCCGGCGCAGCAGCCTTTTTTGCTTTTTACAAGCTATTTATTATAATTTACAACTTGGGTTTTCGGTAAATACCCGCTTTTGACCCTCCAGGATCCGGCTGCCGGCTGTCCTATTTGATGCCAGCCTTAAGCCCATCTCCGTCACAGTCGATCAGGATGGTATCCCCGGTATCCACATTTCCTTCAAGAATCAATCTTGCGGCAAGGGTCTCCACATGCTTGGTCAGGAACCTCTTTAATGGACGGGCACCGTAGCTGGGCTCATAGCCGTGGTCGATCACATAGTTCTTAGCAGCGTCGGTAAGTTCAATCCGGAGCTCTCTCTCTTCCAGTCTCTTGTTGACATCCTCTACCATCAGGTCAATGATGGAGCCGATATTATTCTTGGTCAGAGGCTTGAACATGATGATCTCATCCAAACGGTTGAGGAACTCAGGCCGGAAGTGATTACGCAGGTCACCCATAACCATGGCATTGGCCTCGGGGCTGATATTGCCCTCCTCATCAATGCCGTCCAGCAGATACTGGGATCCGATGTTGGAGGTCATGATCAGGATAGTGTTCTTAAAGTCCACCGTCCTGCCCTGGGAGTCAGTGATTCTGCCGTCATCAAGAACCTGAAGCAGTACATTGAAGACATCGGCATGGGCTTTCTCAATCTCATCAAAGAGGACTACGGAGTAGGGCTTTCTGCGGACAGCTTCTGTCAGCTGGCCGCCCTCCTCGTAACCTACATATCCGGGAGGCGCTCCGATCAGACGGGATACGGAGAACTTCTCCATATACTCACTCATATCGATCCGGACCATATTCTGCTCGTTGTCAAACATGCTCTCTGCCAGAGCCTTGGCCAGCTCAGTTTTACCTACACCGGTTGGTCCAAGGAACATAAAGGATCCGATGGGCTTAGAGGGATCTTTGATGCCGGCCTTGGACCGGATGATGGCCTCCGTTACCTTCTCTACGCCCTCGTCCTGGCCTACCACTCTCTTATGAAGTTCCTTGTCCAGGTTCAGGGTCTTGTTCCTCTCACTCTCCGTCAGCTTGGCCACCGGAATTCCCGTCCAGCGGCTGATGATCTTGGCGATCTCCTCGTCGGTCACAGACTCATGGACCATGGAGTCCCCCTTACGGCTGGCCTGCTCTTCTGCCTCTTTCAGCTGTTTCTGCAGCTCAGGCAGCTTACCATATTGGAGCTCTGCAGCCTTGTTAAGATCGTAGTTGCGCTGGGCAATCTGGATCTCGTTGTTGAGGCCCTCAATCTCCTCTTTAAGTTTGGATACTCTCTCCACTGCAGTCTTTTCCTGGTCCCAGGTGGCCTTGCGGGTCTGGAAATCCTCTTTCATCTCGGCCAGCTCTCTCTGCAGGTCGGCAAGTCTTTCCTTACTCAGACGGTCATCCTCTTTCTTGAGAGCCGCCTCCTCGATCTCCATCTGCATGATCTTCCGCTGAATCTCATCCAGCTCTGCCGGCAGGGAATCCAGCTCTG
>CAMOZD010000045.1 GCA_946630645.1 uncultured Lachnospiraceae bacterium | reverse complement strand
GGAGTATCGCCTTGCCAAGGCGAGGGTCGCGGGTTCGAATCCCGTCTCGTGCTCTGAAAAAACTGGGGTGTTCCCGGTTTTTTCTTTAATATGGAGAAAAAAGAGTAAAATGTTGGTATTGGTATAACTTTACTTTATTTAAGGAGTGATGTATTATGCCGACAAAGAAAACTAAGACAAAAAAAGCAGCTGTAAAAAAGAAAGCAGTAGTTGAGACACCTGTAGTTAAGGAAACCGTAACAGAACAGGCAGAGACAGTTACAGCAGCAACAGCAGCTTCTGTCAGTGCAAAAAATGAGAGTCCGGCAGAGACAAAGCCTGTCACAGAGAAAAAGAGCAAGTCTGTCAAGACAGCAGAGAAATCTGTATCCAAATCTGTAAAGAAGGTAGAGGATGCTCCGGCAAAGGCTGAAGATAAGGTTACAGATCACCTTGCGAAGACTGCAGACAAAGCTGTAAAGACAGAGAAGAAGACTGCAGACAAGGCTATAAAGACAGAGAAGAAGACTGCAGACAAGGCTGTAAAGACAGAGAAGAAGACTGCAGACAAGGCTGTAAAAACTGAGAAAAAAGCTGCGGAAAAGACCCTTAAGACAGATGAATTAATCTGTGAAACTGCAGTTTATATTCAGTATCAGGGCAATGAGTCCCAGGTAGATGATCTGATCGCCAAAATCAAAAAGCAGTACCAGGAAGAGGGCCATGATGTGAAAAATATCACTTCATTAAATGTTTATTTAAAGCCCGAGGACGCTTCCGCCTACTATGTGATTAACGGAAATAATTCAGGTAAGGTATATCTCTTCTGATGATTTTGTTACTTGCACTTAGCATTTAACTTTGCTATACTGTTTATTGCTGAATTTGGATGGTCAAGTTCATGATTATTATATATAGAGAGGGAATTTATTATGTCTTTATTAAGTGATTGGAGAGAATTTGCTTACCAGCAGCATGATGACAGAACAGCGGACGGAAAGAAGTTCTGGCAGGGTTATTTTAATCAGGAGCAGGCAGTATATGAAGAGATCCTGGCTGACCCGGACCATCCGGTGAGTGGTACCGTTGCAGAACTGGCGGCAAAGTATAATATGGACCTGAATTATTTTACAGGTTATCTTGATGGAATTAATGACAGTCTCAAGACTCCTAATCCTATCGAGGAGATGGATGAGAATACTCTTGTCAACCTGGATTATGACATCGAGAAGCTCTATTATAATATGTGTGCTGCCAGGGCTGAGTGGCTTTATTCCCTGCCCCAGTGGGATGCTCTTCTCAGTGAGGACAGACGTCATGAGATCTTTTTAGAGCAGAGAAAGGCCAACACAGTTGTTAAACCACCCAAGGTGGGAAGGAATGACCCCTGTCCCTGCGGCAGCGGTAAGAAGTATAAAAAGTGCTGCGGCCGTAATGCCTAGTATATTTGATTGCCCGGGTCAGACAGGGCGGTTGATTTAAAAGAACACAGCATTCTGTTTTGGTGTACTGCCAGGAAGCAGTATATCATCTCGGGATGCTGTTTTTTTTCCGATTTCTGCTTTGGAAGCCTGATTTACGGATAAATTTTGACCCTCTCTCCAGTATATGCTATAAATAAATATATGTTGTAAGAAGTAATTGCTACCGGCAAACAGTCACTGTCAATATCCGGTTATTTCGATAGGCAGTCATTATCAATAAACAGTTGTTATTGATAAGCAATTACTATCAACAAGCAATTACTATTAATTAGATAATGCTATCAATAAGTTGAAGATGTAAACCAAGGGCCCGGAAAAACCGCTGCAGATCAAAATATACTGAGAATTAAAAAGAGATCAACAGTATAAGTGAATTTGACGATCTCCCTACTTTACATTCAGAAGAAAAAGGAATCTATAATATATGGCAGAGAATACAGCTTATGATCAAGTAAAGATTGTCACGGCGGATTTTGACGCATTTTCCGTTATGTCCAGGACTCCTGTGGAGACTATTAAGGCCATTCTCGGAAGAATCGGCGTGGAATACAGCGAGGGACTTCACAAGGATGCTTACGTTATGGCCTTCTATCAGGCCCTGCTGGATGACCCGAATCTTATTATAAAGATGCTTCCGGGAGATATGATTGATTTTGTCATGGATATCTGGGAAAATGACCAGTTGGAAATGGATGAAATGTCCTGGAATTATGTGGAGTATTTGCGTATATTCGGCCTGGCCTCCTCGGGTATTCCTGATTATGATATCCATGGGGAAAAGCAAAGGGTTCTCTATAGGATTACCGAATCCCGTGACCGCTTTTATTTTCTCTTTAAGAGCAGAAAAAGCCGGAATCTGATCAAACGCTACAACCACTGGGATAAGCTGATTGCCGGCAGTATGTTCTATTATGGGGTCATTGATATGGAGGTCTTCCATAATATTTTTATAAAGGTTTCCAAGTATGCCATCTCTTTTGATGACTTCTTTTCTTATATCAAATGCAGAAGCTCCCTCTGGTCCTTTGGGGCTATTCTCATGAGCGGATCCGGCAAGCATATGTATTTTCAGACCTACGAGGTGGAGAATCCGGATCTGACCCTGCTCTATATGAGAGAGCACAGAAAGCTGCGTCATAAGAAAATTACAGTGGACCAGCTTCTCTATATCGCTGATTCCGGTGGCATTGACAACCGCTGGAAAGGGGTGTCAGATTTCGGCGACCTTCTCATTGAGGACATGAATATGGACTATCTGCGGGTTACGGTACTGTTACAGAAGCTGGTCAAGATGATCCGTAACAGCGCTTCCTATGACAGTGTCATGAAGGAGGTGAAGAAGCTGGATTACCGGTCAGAGCGGCAGAAGGAGAAGATGAGGCAGGCGGTCCACAACCTTTTTTTCCATATACCGGTCTTCGAGTACAAGGGTTTCAGCAGGTCAGAATTTGAGAAGCTGTCCCATGAAAAACAGTTGAAAAACAGAGAGAAATTATTTACAATTATAGAAGGCGGAAAAGAGTAATTTTCTGTACTGTATAAGTAATCTTTACTATTGCTGACAATGGGGGATGTATATTCCTGGATAAGGAGGTATTGCGTGGCAAAGAAAAAAAATGTTTTTGTAATCGGTCATAAGAATCCGGATACCGACAGTATCTGCTCAGCGATCTCTTATGCCTACCTGAAGAATCTTTTAAGTGAAAGAAATAACGGTGAGTTCAACTATGTGCCATCCAGGGCCGGGCAGATCAATGAAGAGACCCAGTTTGTGCTTAATCATTTTGGTGTTGAACCGCCAAAATATATCGCTGATATTCGTCCGCGGGTTTCTGATATTGAATTCAGCAGGACCGGAGGAGTCCATGAAGAGCTCTCTCTGAAGAATGCCTGGTATAATATGAGAAAGGAACAGATTGTTTCCCTGCCCATCCTTGAAGATGAGAAACTGAAGGGTATTATCACCATTGGTGATATCGCTTATTCGGATATGGATGTTTATGATAACATGATTCTTTCTGAGGCCCAGACCAGCTATAAGAACATCGTGGAGACCATTGATGGTGAGATGATCGTCGGTGATATAGAGGGTACTTTTGATGAGGGTAAGGTTGTTGTCGCTTCCGCCAACCCGGATGTGATGGAAAGCTATATCGAGCCCCATGATCTGGTCCTGCTCAGTAACAGATATGAAGCCCAGCTCTGTGCCATAGAGATGGATGCCTCCTGTGTAGTAATCTGTACAGGAGCTGTTGTATCCAAGACTATCCGCAAGATGGCCAAGGAGCATGGCTGCAGGATTATCTCCAGCCCCTACGACACCTATACGGTTGCCCGTCTCCTTAATCACAGTATGCCCGTAAGGCATTTCATGACCCGTGACGGGCTCATTACCTTTAAGACTACAGACTTTGTCGATGATATCCAGGAGATTATGGCCAAAAAGCGTTTCCGTGACTTCCCTATCGTTGACAAGTATGGCAACTATGCCGGTATGATCTCAAGAAGAAATCTTCTTGACCTTGACAAAAAGAGAATGATTCTGGTGGACCACAATGAGAAGACCCAGGCTGTAGACGGTTTTGAGGAGGCAGAGATCCTCGAGATCATTGACCACCATCGTCTTGGTAACATTGAGACCACCGCACCTCTCTACTTCCGTAACCAGCCTGTGGGCTGTACGGCTACTATTGTAACCCAGATTTATGATGAGAATGGTATTGAGATTCCGCCACAGATTGCCGGCCTCCTCCTGTCCGCTATCCTGTCTGATACCCTCATGTTCCGGTCCCCGACCTGCACGCCCATCGACCGTATCATCGCTGAGCGGCTGGCAGCCATCGCAGACGTGGAGATCGAAGACTATGCCATGGATATGTTTGACGCGGGAAGTGCTCTTAGGTCCAAGACTGCCAATGAAATCTTCTACCAGGATTTCAAAAAGTTCAATGATAAGAAGATCAACTTTGGTGTGGGCCAGATCTCTTCCATGAATAAGAAGGAACTGGCTGCATGCACAGAGAAGCTGCTGCCTTATATGGAGGAAGTGAAGGACAAGAGCGGTCTTGATTTCGTTCTTTTCATGATGACGGATATCCTGACAGAGTCCACCAACCTGCTTATGGTTGGCGAGATGAGCAAGGAAGTGATCGGCGAGGCCTTCCATGTAACCCCGGGTGAGCATTCGGCAGAACTCCCGGGCGTGGTATCCAGAAAGAAACAGCTGATTCCCGCTATTTTAAATCAGCTGCCGTAAGCTGGAATTTTACAGAATTGACTAAAATGAGACAAAATAATGGGATTAATGCTTTACATCCGTAATATTTTAGCCTTGAGTGGGATTTTTTAGATTACTGTCAAAATATTTTAGATTTTTTATAAAAAATTAAACAAAAATTTACTTTAGAATACCATGAAATTCTTTCGGAAGTATTGTAGTATAATATCAGTAATCCCCTAAGTTAAAGGTTAGTATTATACGGAAGGTGCCCACAATGAGTTTTGCCCCTCATTGTGGGCATTTTCTTTTGTCAGGATATTTTTAAGAAAGATCCCGTTGCTTTAAACCAATTTTTTAGCTGCTGATAAAAAGAAACCAAGATTTTCAGCGAAAGAATAATTTCTTTCAAAAGAAAGTATATATTTTTCAATAGAAAATCCCCTATGTAAAATTAACGGAAAAAAACAAGAGATAATATTCAAAATAGGGCAAAAATGACAAAAAACTATCCACTGAAGAGACAAATCCGGGAGGGAGAGAAAAATGCTGACTTATCAGAATAATACCGTTAGGACTTCGGTCCGCAGACTGGTGGAATTTCTCCTCAGGACCGGAGATATTGAAAAGGGAAGCGGGGTCCGGGCAAATCCTGAGGCCATGGTCCTGGGCGCTAAGCTTCACCGGAAGATCCAGAGAGCCCAGAAGGCGACCTACCGCAGTGAGGTTAGCCTGAAAATGGAGTGGCAGGAGGAGGATTATCTGCTGGTTCTGGAGGGCCGGGCTGACGGCATCGACCGGGTAGCCTGGGAGCCGGACCGGGAGCCTGAGGATAGCCCTGCCCGGGCCGAGGACCAGGATGTTGAGAAAGCTCCTGCACAGGCTGAGGACCGGGATTTTGAGAAAACTCCTGCACAGGCTGAGGACCGGGATTTTGAGAAAACTCCTGCACAGGCTGACAGCCGGGAGCAAGAGGAGTCTGCTGACCAGTCCGAAAGTTCTAACCTGGTGGTTATTGACGAAATCAAATGCCTTTTCCAGGATGTAAAGGAACTGGACCAGGTCCAGCCCCTCCATCTGGCCCAGGCCAAATGTTATGCTTTTATGTATGGCAGCCAGGAAGGCCTTAAGCAGGTAGGAGTCCAGATTACCTACTGTAATATGGAAACAGAAGAAATCCGCCGCTTTATGGAGATATACCAGATGGAGGATCTCAGGTTATGGTTTGACGACCTGATTCTTTCCTACCGCCGCTGGGCCAGCTTTTATGTGGAGAGTATAAGGAAGCGGAACTTGTCTGTCCAGACCCTGGAGTTTCCCTTTTCCTACAGGAAGGGCCAGAAAAAAATGATGGGCCTTGTCCACCAGAGCATAGAGAAGGGGAAACCGGTCTTCATTCAGGCACCTACGGGAACCGGTAAGACCATATCAGCCATCTATCCCACTCTTAAGGCCCTGGGAGCCGGCCTGGGAGAGCGGGCATTTTATCTGACGGCCAAGACCATTACCAGGCTGGTGGCGGAAGATACCCTGGCCTTGCTTCGTGACAGAGGCCTGGAGCTCCACGGAGTGGCCATCACTGCCAAGGACCGGATCTGTGTCCGGGAGGAGGTTGACTGCAATCCGGAGACCTGTGCCTATGCCAAAGGCCATTATGACCGGATCAATGAGGCCCTCTATGCCATCCTGTCTTCTGGCCGGGCCATGGGCCGGGAACTCTTCTGCGAATATGCCAGCCTCTACCAGGTCTGCCCCTATGAGTTGTCCTTTGAGGCAGCTGCCTGGGCAGATGTGATCATCTGCGACTATAATTATATATTTGATCCCCATGTCAACAGGAAAAGTCTCTTTACGGACGGAAGACTGGGCCGGGATATCTTTCTGATTGATGAGGCCCACAACCTTTTAGACCGGGCCAGGGACATGTACAGTGCCTGCCTGTCCAGGGAGGAATTCCTTCTGGCTAAGAGAATTATGAAAAAGAGGGCGCCGGCTATCCACAGAAGGATGGAAGCCTGCGATAAGATCTTGAGAAATCTTTCTAAGGAAATGGATGGGAAATGGAAGTCCTATGACCAGGTGGATGTCCTTTATTTCCCCCTTTTCCGGCTCATGGGTCCTCTGGAGGACTATCTGGCAGACAAGCCTGAATTTGAAGGGAGGGAGGACCTGGTCCGCTTTTATTTTACCATCAGTCATTTCTTTTTGATCCTCGACCATATCAACGAGGGATATGAGATCTATGGTGAGGGCCAGGGCCGGGCTTTCAGGATCCACCTTTTCTGTATCGACCCCTCTGAAAATATTCAGGAATATGTGGACTTTTCCAGGACATCCGTCTTTTTTTCAGCCACCATGTTTCCTGTCCAGTACTACCGTAAGCTTTTAGGAGGGGAGAAAATCAATGCCTACAGGCTTCCTTCCCCCTTTCCCGGGGACCGGCGGGTTCTGGCAGTGGCTGAGGATGTGACCAGCCGCTACAGCAGGAGGGGAGAGGAAATGTATCGCCGTATTCTCAGGTATCTGGAGGTTACCTTTGAGAAAATGCCCGGCAATTATATGGTTTTTTTCCCATCCTATCAAATGATGGAGGCAGTGGCCGGCCTGGCGGCGGACAGCTCTCTTTTTCTGTTGGCTGATCTGCTGGTCCAGGAGCCATCTATGAATGAGGAAGACCGGGAAGCTTTTCTCGACCGTTTCCGCCAGGATGGAATGGACGAAAAGAGGCCGGGCAGAAAGATGGAAGATGTCCCGGCCGGGAAAGAAGAAAGGGATCTGGCCGGGAAGCCGGTCATAGGTTTCTGTGTTCTGGGCAGCATTTTCTCTGAAGGAATCGACCTGGCCGGCCGGGCACTCCTTGGGTCTCTGATCGTGGGGACCGGCCTGCCCATGCTTTGTAATGAGAGGGAGGTTATAAGGGACTATTTTGACCGGACCGGAGGCCAGGGTTATAATTATGCCTACCGTTATCCCGGTGTCAATAAGGTCCTGCAGGCTGCCGGCCGGGTGATCCGGACAGCGGAAGACCTGGGGGTCCTGCTTTTGCTGGATGACCGCTTTCTGGATCAGGAATACCGGGGCCTGCTGCCGGAGGATTGGGACAAGGTTTACCCGGTGAATGAACATAATAT
>CAMOZD010000044.1 GCA_946630645.1 uncultured Lachnospiraceae bacterium | reverse complement strand
CAACACTATTCCCAACTTTTTTACTGACTGATATCCCAATCCGGTTATCCTCCCTGCCATTATCCAGGACAAACATGACAAACAGACGGTTGGCCCTGGACCTGCCGGCACGGTAGACGGACTGGAACTCCCGATTCTTTTTTAATGACTGAAATGTACTCAATGGATTTTCTCACCTTTCGAATATATCCTGCCGCAGGAGTCCCAGGACTCCCGGAAGACATATCATGAGAAAAGAAAAGGCCACATGAATGCGACCTAAGCTGACAATTTTTTTCTACCTTTTGCTCTTCTTCTGGCTAATACCTTCCTGCCATTAGCAGTGCTCATTCTTTTTCTAAATCCATGAACTTTGGATCTCTGTCTTTTTTTCGGCTGATATGTCATTTTCATAGCGAAAGCCACCTCCTTTAACGAATATTATGTGCCACTTAACTGTGACAGCTCTGACCTGCTGAAAAAACATCTCTCTTATTATATTTAAAAAAGGTAACTGAGTCAAGAAATACTTTTTAAAATCGGCTTTTTATAAGCTTATCCACATTCTTCAGGATGCTTATCCACTGTAAGTACACGATTTATCCACATTTTGTGCATAATATGTGCATAAGTACATATATATCAACATTAATCTTAAGAAAAAAACTGTATATTCCCTGTTTTTCGGCTTTTTTCTTAAATTTTTTGTGTGTACAAATCCACATTAGCTATCCACATATGTGGATAACTGTATTTTTTTTTCAACTTTTCCGGGTTTTCCACAAAATCTGAATCCACATATACACAAGTTATTTTCTGTTTGTATCCACAGCCAGTCCACGGTTTATCCACAGCAATTCCAACAACCTTCAATCTTACAACTTATGATTCTTTTTTAACATTTATTGAAAAAAGAGCCGTTCTGTTATAAACTTATAAAGTACGACAATATTTCCGGAGATTAGAATGGAGCTGGAACTATGAAGAAACTCATTGAATCCCGCTGGCAGGATATCCTCAACAGTCTGATCAAAGACCATGAGATCACCTCGGTGGCCGTATCTACCTGGATCAAGCCACTCAAGGTACAGAAGGTAGAAGGGGATACCGTTACCTTTTATATGGAAAGAGGAGCCCGCGGAATAGAATTTATAAAGCACAAATACTATGACATTTATCTTGCCATGGCTATCGAACAGATAACGGGCAAGCAGGTGAAGATCCAGTTTACGGATACTATGGATGTATCTGCCCCTGTGGCAGCGAGACCTTCCCAGCCCACATCTGAATCGATCAGCAACCTGAATCCCCGCTATACCTTTGACAGCTTTGTGGTAGGACCTACCAACAAGATGGCCCACGCCGTTTCCGTGGCAGTGGCGGAATCACCTGGCGGATCCTATAATCCCTTATTTCTATACGGTGGGGCAGGTCTTGGCAAGACCCATCTGATGCATTCCATCGCCCACCATATCATCAATAACAGGCCGGACCTCCGGGTTCTCTATGTCACTTCAGAGAAGTTCACCAATGAGCTGATTGATTCCCTCAAGCATGACAAAAACAAGGAGTTCCGTGACAAGTACAGGAATATCGATGTTCTTCTTATTGATGATATCCAGTTTATCATCGGCAAGGAAAGTACCCAGGAAGAATTTTTCCACACCTTCAACGAACTTCATGAAGCCAAGAAGCAGATTGTCATATCCTCCGACAAGCATCCCAGGGAGATTGCTACATTAGAAGAGAGGCTCAGGTCCCGTTTTGAATGGGGTATCACGGCAGATATCCAGCCTCCTGACTATGAGACCAAGATGGCCATCTTAAATAAGAGGGCAGAGCTTGACCGCATAGATATCCCGGGAGAGGTTATGGAGTATGTCGCCAACAATATTAACTCCAATATCAGAGAACTGGAAGGTGCCCTCAACAAAATCTGTGTCTTTTCCACCCTGGAGAATAAGCCCATCACCCTGGAGCTGGCAGAGAAGGCCTTAAAGGACACTATCGATAACCAAAAAGATATCACACCCCAGCTGATTATGGATATCGTCTCAGAGCACTATAATATCTCTGTGTCTGACATTGTCTCCAAAAAGAAGAACAAGGAGATTAATACTCCCCGTCAGATCTGTATGTACCTGGTCCGCAAGTATACCAATTCCTCCCTGCAGAGCATAGGAAAGATGCTGGGAGACCGGGACCATACCACCATTATGCACGGGGCTGAAAAGATTACCAATTCCATAGACCACGATGAGATTCTCCGCAATAACATAGATATTATTATAAGGAAGCTTAACCCTTCCTCCTGACGGCAGAATATCCTCATCAAGACTGTGGAAAAGAGGAGAGGCAGACCTGCATGGCAGCCAGCCGGATCTACTTCCCGTAATCAGGGGAGATTCCCAAATCAAAAGCAAACAAGGTTTCTGCTATTTATTTACCAGTATTATAATAGGAAGAAACCTTGTTTATTTTATCCACATTTTTTCCAAAATACAGGGTGGATATCCTGTGGAAAGATAATTGGAAATATTATCCTGTGGATAAAGCCCTGGAAAAAATATAGTTTTCCACAGGGTTTTCCATATACTTGTTAAAGCCATTTTTCGGCTTGATCAGTAGCTCGTAAGACTTTTCCACAGAATTCACAGCCCCTACTACTACTACTACGAAATCATCTATTATTTATATATATTTTTGCAGCGGAAAGGAGTTATACACAAGCATGAAGATACTATGTGATAAAGGCGAGCTTCTTCAGGGAATCAACACGGTCTCCAAGGCAGTTTCCTCCAAAACGACCATGGAGATTCTCCAGTGTATCCTTATAGAAGCCTATAACAACAATATCAGACTTACTGCCAATGATACAGAGCTTGGAATTGAGACTATTATTGACGGAAGCATTATCGAACCAGGAAAGATTGCCTTAGAGGCCAGACTTTTCTCTGAGATGATCAAGAGACTGCCGGACCAGGAGGTCTCCATCGTCACGGAAGAACATGGTAAGACAGATATCGACTGTGAGAAAGTCCACTTCAGTATTATGGGAAAAAAGGGTGATGATTTTACCCGGCTGCCGGAGATTGAGAAAAACAACAGGATTGTCATGTCCCAGTTTGACTTAAAGGAAGTAGTCAGACAGACCATCTTTTCCGTTTCTGACAATGAAAATAATAAACTGATGACCGGTGAGCATTTTAAGATTGACGGTAAGAAGCTTACGGTTACCTCTCTTGACGGACACAGAATTGCTGTCAGAAATGTAGAGCTGGCAGAAGAGTATCCTGCCCAGGAAGTTATCGTGCCCGGCAAGACTCTCCAGGAGATCTCCAAGATTCTCCCGGGAGAGGCCAAAGACCTGATTAACCTGTATATTACCGACAAACATATTCTTTTTGAATTTGATACTACCCGGGTGGTATCCCGGTTACTGGAGGGTAAATTCTACAACATCAGTCAGATGCTTTCCAGTGATTTTGAGACTAAGGTGGTTATCAATAAAATGGAGCTCCTCCGCTGTCTCGACAGGTCAACCCTCTTCGTGAAGGAATCTGACAGAAAGCCGGTTATCTTCCAGATTGACAGCAAGGAATTGAGCCTTAAGATTACCACTCCCATCGGGTCCCTCAATGACCAGATTCCGGTCAACAAGGAGGGAAAAGACCTGGTGATCGGCTTTAATCCCCGCTTTTTCGTGGATGCCCTTCGGGTTATTGATGAAGAAGAGGTTACCTTATACATGATTAATTCCATAGCTCCCTGTATCATCCGTGATGAGGAAGAGAAATATCTTTATCTGATTCTTCCCATCAATGTGAATAACAGTGGTTATTGAGCTGGTAATGTAAAAGAAGCTGCGGGTCCCTGACCGGGCCGGCAGGAGAGAAGAGAGCAGGGAGGTCTCAGGATGACAGAGCTTAAATTAAAAGATGAATATATCAAATTAGGACAGGCCTTGAAGGCAGCCGGTCTGGTTTCCTCAGGAGTGGATGCAAAGATGGTGATTCAGGATGGCCTGGTCCTGGTGGATGGAGAAGTTGAAACAAGAAGGGGAAAGAAGCTCTATGACGGAGCTGTTATAGAATATGACGGGAATCAGGTAAAGGTTGTCGGTTCCCTTTAAGCCTGGGAATACCTGATGAGTGCCCGACAGGCAGAGTAAGTTTATGGGTGCCCGACAAGCAAGGTAAATTTATGAGTGCCCAATAAGCAGAATAAGTTTATGAGTGCCCGACAAACAGAATAAATTTATGAGTGTCTGACAAGCAGGGTAAGTTTATAATCTCCTGATAATAAAAAGAAATCTTATGTGTGGCAATCAGCAGAGGGAAAGCTTCATGTATGTCGAATCAATAGAATTAAATAATTACAGGAATATTGAATCGGCCAGGGTGGATTTTTCTCCCGGAGTCAACATTTTTTACGGGGATAATGCCCAGGGCAAGACCAATCTTCTTGAGAGTATCTATCTCTGCGGCACTTCCCGGTCCCACCGGGGCAGCAAGGACAGGGAGCTGATTCGCTTTGGGGAGGAGGAGGCCCATATACGGCTGAATTTCCGTAAGAATGACCTGTCCCACCGGCTGGATGTCCACCTGAAAAAGAGAAAATCAAAAGGAATCGCTGTGGATTCCGTGCCCCTTAAGAGGTCTGGTGATCTCCTGGGTTATATGCACATCGTATTTTTTTCGCCGGAAGACCTGTCCATTATAAAAGAGGGACCTTCGGGCAGGCGAAGATTTCTGGATATGGAGATGAGCCAGTTAGACAAGGTATATCTGACCCATCTGGCCAGGTACAATAAGATCCTTTCCGAGCGTAACAACCTTCTCAAGCAGATTTTCCGTTTTCCCGCTTTGAAGGATACCCTTGACGGATGGGATTCCCAGCTGGTGGAAAGCGGGAGGATTATTATCGGGAAAAGAGAGGCCTTTGTCAGGGAACTTGATCATATGATGAGGGAGATTCATGGCCGGCTGACCGGTCAGAAGGAATCTGTCAAGATTATCTATGAGAAGAATACAGGAGCTGAGGATCTGGAACATATGATCCGTGAGAGGAGAGAGCGGGATATAGCGACGGGAACCACATCTGCCGGCCCCCACAGGGACGACCTGGTATTCCTGTCCAATGACATAGATCTTAGAAGGTTCGGATCCCAGGGCCAGCAGAGGACGGCAGCCCTGTCTTTAAAACTGTCTGAGATCAGGATGATCGAGGAGGAGACCGGGGATAAACCGGTGCTTATTCTGGATGATGTTCTCTCGGAGCTGGACGGTCACCGGCAGGCCTGGCTGCTTGAGAGCATCAGGGATATACAGACCATGATATCCTGCACAGGACTGGAGGACCTGGTCAGCAGCCGGATTAATATGGATAAAGTTTTCCATGTAGTCAATGGAAATGTAAAAATATAGAAATTTATTTAATTTCCGTATATTATGTAGGAATTTTTCCTCAAATGTGTTATAATAATTTGATGAAATGTTATGGATGTACCGCATTTTCCAAATGGATTGATGCGGTCATCTAACGTATTGGGATAATATTTTATTATATTGACATAATAATAACAATGAATTAAAACTTATAATATTATTGATAATAAATATTTAATAACTAATGAATAATGACAGAAAGAAATAGAAATGAAGAAGGAGGATTCCAGGATGAGTGACAGGCAGTTTGCTGCGGATCAGGAATATGGAGCTGATCAGATACAGATACTTGAAGGCCTTGAAGCAGTTCGTAAAAGACCCGGTATGTATATTGGAAGCACATCATCAAAGGGCCTCCATCATCTGGTTTATGAGATTGTAGATAATTCTATCGATGAGGCCCTGGCCGGCTACTGTGATACCATAGAAGTATATATCAACAAGGATAATTCCATTACTGTCCGGGACAATGGAAGGGGAATTCCGGTGGGTATAAATCATAAGGCCGGTCTTCCGGCAGTGGAGGTGGTCTTTACCATGCTCCATGCCGGTGGAAAGTTCGGCGGAGGCGGATATAAGGTTTCGGGAGGTCTCCACGGTGTGGGAGCTTCTGTGGTTAATGCTCTTTCCAACTGGCTGGAAGTGGATATCTGCCATGAGGGCCGGATCTACCGTCAGCGTTATGAGAAGGGTAAGGTCAAGTATCCTCTGGAGATCGTCGGATATACGGATAAGAGGGGAACCGAAGTCCGTTTTATGCCTGATGACAGTATATTTGAAGTGACAGAATTTGAATTTGATGTCCTTAAGCAGAGACTTAGGGAGATGGCCTTTCTTACCAGGAACCTGAGGATTATTCTGACGGATCTGAGGGGGGAAGAGCCGGTTACCATGACCTTCCACTATGAAGGAGGAATCCAGGAATATGTCCAGTACCTCAATAAGAGTAAGGAGGTTCTTTACCCTGAGATTATCTACTGTGAAGGTAAGAAGGGACAGGTTCTGGTGGAGGTTGCCCTCCAGCATAATGATTCCTTTAACGAGAGTGTATACAGTTTTGTCAATAATATAACGACACCGGAGGGGGGAACCCACCTGGTAGGTTTTCGTAATGCCTTGACCAAAACTTTTAATAACTATGCAAGAGCCAATAAACTGCTGAAGGACAATGAGCCCAACTTAAGCGGAGAGGATATCCGGGAAGGGCTGACGGCCATCGTCAGTATTAAGATACCTGAGCCCCAGTTTGAAGGCCAGACCAAACAGAAGCTGGGCAACAGTGAAGCCAGGGGTGCTGTGGACAGTGTGGTCAGTGAACAGCTTACCTACTTTTTAGAGCAGAATCCCAATGTGGCCAAGATGATCTGTGAAAAGGCAGTTCTGGCCCAGCGGGCCAGGGAGGCTGCCAGGAAGGCCAGGGACCTGACCAGGAGGAAGTCTGCTTTGGACGGCATGAGTCTGCCCGGCAAGCTGGCGGACTGTTCCGATAAGGATCCGGCCAACTGTGAGATCTACATTGTCGAGGGTGACTCGGCCGGCGGGTCTGCCAAGACGGCCAGAAGCAGGGCTACCCAGGCTATCCTGCCCCTTAGGGGAAAGATTCTCAATGTGGAGAAGGCCCGGCTGGACAGGATTCTTGGCAATGCGGAGATCCGGGCTATGATCACGGCATTTGGTACCGGAATCCACGAGGATTTTGATATCAGTAAGCTGAGATATAATAAGATTATCATTATGACGGATGCTGATGTAGATGGTGCCCATATTGCCACCTTGCTTTTGACCTTCCTTTACCGGTTTATGCCGGAACTGATTAAGCAGGGACATGTCTATCTGGCCCAGCCTCCGCTTTATAAGATAGAGAAAAACAGGAAGGTATGGTATGCCTACAGTGATGAGGAGCTGAACCGTATTCTTGTGGAGATCGGCAGGGACGGCAATAATAAGATCCAGCGGTATAAGGGTCTCGGTGAAATGGATGCCTCCCAGCTCTGGGAGACTACTATGGATCCGGAGCACCGTATTCTGCTCAGGGTAAATATGGATGAGGATTCCATGTCAGAATTAGATATGACCTTTGATACCCTCATGGGTGACCGGGTGGAGCCCAGGCGGGAATTTATCGAGGCTAATGCCAAATATGTGAGAAATCTTGATATATAGTTTCTGGCAACAGCAGCACACGGGAGATAAGAATGGACGATAGTAATATTTTTGACAAAATTAATGAAGTTGACTTGAAGAATACTATGGAGACTTCCTATATCGATTATGCCATGAGTGTTATCGCCTCCCGCGCTCTTCCTGATGTGAGAGACGGTTTGAAGCCGGTACAGAGAAGAATCCTGTATTCCATGATTGAACTGAATAACGGACCGGACAAGCCCCATAGGAAATGTGCCCGTATCGTCGGTGACACCATGGGTAAATACCATCCCCACGGTGACAGCTCGATCTAT